>NZ_JBDZYG010000014.1:0-132854 GCF_040329455.1 Ruegeria sp. SCP11
TGCTTGAAATCCCCGTGGGCCAACCCTGTTTTCCTGCGGCAACAACGAAGTGGCAACTCCGACAAGTAAAAGAACGCCCGTCAGGAGCAACACCATGCGTTCCGACAGATACGGGTAAATCAAGAGACCCAGAGCTATGCCAGCACAGCATCCTATCACTGCATTCCGGATCAGTGCTTTGTTCTTCAACCACACCCGCTTGTCCGACGCGACAAGCGATACGAGCGTGTTCAACATGAGCAAAACCGGAACAGCCGTGGTCGTCCCCAGCAAGACCATCATCACGGGCGCTGCGACGATGCTGAACCCAATCCCGACTCCAACCTGAATCGCTGCACCTGTTACAATGGCAAGCAGCAAGATCAGTAGGTCAGCGGGCACGTTTCGATCCATTGGTTCGCAGTTCATGCACGGAACGGTAACGTGAGACAGGTTTAATGAAAAATCATCTTATTGTATTTATTGATACGCTGGTGTTATCAATTCACATGCGTATAACTGCCCGACAGATTGAGCTTTTCCAGGTGGCCTACCGACTCCGGTCCACGCGAAAGGCGGCAAATGCCCTGCATATATCTCAGCCCGCTATAAGCCGCGTCGTCGCTGAACTTGAGGCAGAATTGGGCGTTCCTCTGTTTGATCGATCGGGACGTAAGTTCGAGCCAACCTCTGCAGCACATGGTCTGCAACAGGCGGTTCAAAAGCATTATCAGGGTTTGGAACGTATCCGGGAGGCCGCGATACAAATCGCCTCTGGTACCGGAGGACATTTGCGTGTGGCGACGGTTCCGGCGGTGGCTGATACCCGCGTTGCGGTTGCAGCCGGAAAACTCATGACGGAACTATCCGCCCTCAGGGTGGATGTTGATGTCCTGGACGAGAAGGCCGGGATGGCCGCGTTGCGCGAAGGACGGGTGGATTGCGCAATTGTATCCTCTGACCCCGGTGACCCAAACCTGGCATGCACCCGGTTGGCCGACCTTCAACCCGTGGCGATTGTACCCCGCGATGATCCCCTGGCCGCGGCGCGCGGAGTTTCGGCTGCCGAACTCGCGGAGGCTCCTCAAATCATGCTCACGCCTCGTAGCCCGTTCCGCCGCGCAGTGGAGGTAATGTTCGACAGCTACGAGGTTTCGTTTCAGGTCAGAGCCGAAGTCCAGACACAATCCGCTTTGGTGCGCATGGTCGCCCAGGGCGCCGGCCGCGCAATCGTCGACAAAGATATTTTGGGCACATCGCAGGTAGACGAAGTCTCCACCGTGCCTTTAACTTCAAACCTCAGTTGGCCGGTCCGAATGATCTCATTCTCTGCATCAAATGACATTCCTGGTTTACAGAGATTTACGGATGAGCTGAAAGAGCATCAGGGTCCGGCCCGTTAGGTTCAGAAGTGTACCTTGCATAGTGGTCCAAAAAACGAGCGAATGTTTGCGCGCCCTTTATTGTATCTGATTAAGAAATCCACATCTGATCCACTGGCATCGAACGCAACAGGCGGAGAATGCCCGGATTCCGCCAGAGGCGTTGTCGCTGCAGTTTCAAAGCGCATACACCGACCATTCGATCCGAGAGCCTCAACTGTAGCTTTCGTCCGCGTCTCAGGCTTCGCCATGCCGGATCTCGAATGGCTGGTTTTTGCAACCACCGGATGCTCCGCGCCGCCATAACAAAGTACGAACATCGCTGAACGGGTGTTATGTGAAGCGATCTCTGGTTGAGTGGCCAACTCAACCGGAAAGACAGGTACAATCCTTGCTCATTGCCAAGTGGTAAGCCCAGAAACTTAAAACTACTCCGTATCCGACGCGGTCTCCCGTTGAGCCGAAGCCATCAAATCAAGCCGATATCTATGAGCCACTTGGTTAGGGCCATTACAGCCAATGTGAATGCTGAGCCAAGCAACATTGGCAGTAGCGCTGCACGCCAAGCGGGCACTTTCGCCTGCTCTATCGATTGGGCCAGAATCTTACGAACCATAGCGGAGAGCTCTGCATCCGAAGGACTATTTGATCTTGTCATCACAGTTGTACCCCGATCCCCCTTTCAAACATCACCCAGTGTATTTCGTAGGCGTAGAAAAAAGTGGCTCATGAATTGAATGCATCAGGCTCGTATTTTTGTGCATCAAATTCTAAGAGTTGACCACTTTCAGCTTCCACAACAGCGCGTTCAAGGTCGGCTTTCAGGTTGTAGAACTGCCGCGCACCTGCTTTTTCCATCAAAAGCCCAATTCCAGCTCGCACAACTTCACTCAAGTTGGCGTATGCTCCTGACCTAATCTGCTTCTGAACAAAATCCTTCATTGGCTCTGTAAGATGTACGTTCGGCATAGATGCCCCTTTCGAAACTCAGATCCAAATTAGTGTGTTTCACGGCCGACAGCTATAGGGCGACCGCATTACCCCGCCGAACCATCTTCGTACGATCTTCTCAGATCATAGCGACCCTGCTTTTTCATACGGCGGATGAGCGCAATGTAGTCCATAACCCGGTCGATCTCATCCGCCCTTCCTGTGGCAAAAGCGACCGCAATCATCTGGAACTGAAGTGCAGGATCTTCCGCAAGGTCTTCATCCCTCCAATCCGGATTGTTTTCGGTCTTCGAGACGATAGCATCTGTTTCATTTTCCTCGCCCCACATTTCGTCGAGAAAGGCCTTGAGATCAGAGCCAGTGCCCTTCAACCCCAGCTTGTCGACGGCCTCCCATATAGGCTTGAGACGTTCGAGAAGATCACTGCGACTGTCAGTCATTGGCATTCCACCTCCCTATTGAGCCGTTCCAGCTACTCGCTGGCATGCTTTTTTCACACTTCGTTTCGCGGCTTCTTGGCCATTCTTTTTCGAGATCGATCGGAGAAGATTTCAGACATCTCAATTTTGGAAACAAGCAGGTTGCTGATTTTAAACTCCCCTCCGAGGCGCCCCGACGCACTCAAGCGGCCAGACAGAACCAGTTGCACCAACTCTGAGACCCTTCGCCGCTTTTGCCGAGCTAAGTTTGGCAACGTTTGATAGCCATCAGGAACAGCTTGGAAAGCGCGCGTACCACCAAAAAGGTCGCGGATCAGCTGCCGCAGATGAACGCTGTCGTATCCGCCACGTTCCTTATGCCCCCACCCTGTAGTTGGCTGCAGAATTCGACATTCCTGAAGCTCTTTCAGTACGCCATCGGAAACGCCAAGAA
Source organism: Ruegeria sp. SCP11 (assembly GCF_040329455.1). Classification (NCBI taxonomy): domain Bacteria; kingdom Pseudomonadati; phylum Pseudomonadota; class Alphaproteobacteria; order Rhodobacterales; family Roseobacteraceae; genus Ruegeria; species Ruegeria sp. SCP11. The sequence continues at coordinate 3,186 of NZ_JBDZYG010000014.1, forward strand.
ACTTCGCGGCCTCTTTCTTGGACAAATATCTCGATTTTTGAGATCCCAAGCGCTCGACCAGCGGAAGGGTCAGCGGTCTGTTGAGCTCAACTTCACCGTCACCGTTGCGCTCAGCGATGCCATTTTCAACCAGGATTGCCTCAAAGACATCACGGCGCACTTTCAAGTGCTGAGTGGCGGAACTGACGCTGTGAATGCGGCGTTGTTCAACTTCATGCCCCAAAACCACCGCGCCAGGGGCATACGGATATGTATCCAATAGATAGCCACGCATGAGGTTTCGAAACAGCTTCAGGTCGTCATGGCCATTGGGTTTTTTGAGCAAGAGCCTTTGGAGTTCACCGTAGTGTGGCAAGAGTTGGAAGTGGGCTGCTTTCAACGTTCTCTGCGAGAAATAGGTCAAGGCTTCGAACAGCACCTCTTCCCCGGCATTCAAGAGCCCAAACCCAGCCAGAAGAGCCTCCCGTTTTGCATGATCATCCAAATCGGACCGACGTTGTGATTTTCCATGGGTCAGGGCAATACCGAGTGCTTCGGACACCCTCCAAAGGGCATGAATGGTCATCCGATCACATAAGGAACGCCGCCGTTTTTTGCGTAGCCGCTTGGACAGATACTGATCAAAGCTGTCAGCGATCATGGGGTGACCAGCATGCCGGATGTCATCCCAGGCATTTTTGATCGCCAGACTGCTATCAAAACGTTGGGCAACCGTGGATTGGTCTGCAATCACCAGCAAACGTTCGTTGTGGAGATAACAGCTTTGGATTTGAGGGACCTGCCAGGGCAGCTGATGCACCTTTGTCCAAAGGTCTGACGAAAGCTCATGTTGTTCCAGCAGGCATTTCGGGCAAACCCGAATTTCTTGTCGGTCAAGGGTCTGGCGATCGAAAGGCTCTCGACCAATGCGATACTCGAATTTGGCCTTTTTGAGCACGGCAGTTTTTGCGAAAGCATCCTGCGGGAGATCCGCGAGACGACAGAGATCTTCTATGGCGCGCTTATCACCGTTTGATATTGCGCCCAGATCCAACCCAAGATCGGCGCAAAGGTCAGAAATATCTGCGCAGCCATTGCGGGCAGCCAATCGCGACAGAAAGGACGTGGGGATTTCCAGCTCCGCTGGCTGCAAAGTAAGGACGAGCCTGCTCATTGGCCATCTCCGTTTTCAAATCGTTCAATGATGAGGTCTGCCGGGGGTTTTCCGGCACCCATGACAGCTTGTTTTTCATAGACACGCACGAGATCGCCGTTGCACGAAACGGGCTCAACCTCTGCGCGGTCAAGTTGCCGGGCCAGATGGATCGGCGCGACCTTTCGGTGAGAAGCGACCTGACCCAGAGTGGCGTAGTGCGCCTGGAACGCAGCAATGCTCTCACGCGTGACAAAGGTTTTGATGTGGTTGGTATCTGGGTTGAGTTTATTTATCGCGACCAGGTAGCCTGCATCACGTAGCTTGCGGATTGAGATAATGCTGATCCTGAGGAACTTCGCCGCCTCTGCAAGCGTCAGATCACGATCCAGGTGGAGTTCATCTCTTACTGCGAGCGCCTGATCGCAAACCTCAATTGCGTGCACTCCAGTGCCTTTGCCGCGGCGCAACTGACCATCCAACGCGCCGGACATCAGGTCTGCAACAACTTGAACCAATGGAGTGCCTTTTGAACGACAGAACGCACGGAGCGGCATGAACCCATCTTCATCGGGTGCATCCGGCAGGCTTTCAATGCGTTGCAGCAGAGTGTGGACTTCCTCGCGGCGCGCGTAGCGCAACGCAGACGTTAGCTGAACCTGGGCCAGAACCCCCAAACGCATGAGCGCTTTGACCTGTTCAGGCCGAATAGACAACTCGTTTGCCGCTTGTGACAAGTTCATGAGACCCGACCAGAACGAAAGAACCCGCGAAAGCTCGGACACTCGAATATCCGTGCGTTTCATGGCTTCGTCGGGACTGATCCCTTCGAGATGCCCTAACAACTTCTTCAAGAAGACAGCGCCAAAACCCGAGCGCTTGCGGGCTTCCTCGATGGTGAGCCAGATTTCACGCGGCGGCGTTTGCCCAAGGACGTCTTTATCCAAGGGAACTGGGTACGTCTCAAAGATGTGGTCACGTGTTTTGGTTAGTATGTCACGCAGAGTTGGATCGTCCTGCACCTCATGCAGCCAATCATAAAATGGCCCCAGATCAGTGCTGAAATACGGGCGGTCGCTCTTGCTCTCTTCGTGAAGCAGGTGGAGTGCACGTGACAACCTATCTGGCCCGCCCGCTAGGTAGGAGAACCCAAGCTCAGCCAACTGATGTGCCTCTGGTTCCACAAGGCTGTTCGCGATTTTTCCGCGGCACCCATCAATGGCCGCTCCAAGCGACAAACAGGCTCCATTCAGTGCGGTTAAACCAAGGTCACGGAGCCAGTCATCTTGTTCACCCTTGCGGATGCGGTCACGCACATAGCTCTCGTAGCGCGTCGGTGGCAGAACCGTACCTTCGGAAGCAGTCGCCTCGATGAACGACCAATGCCTGAGCGCCTGGCTCGCGAAATCGTAGGCTTCGTGGGAGTGACCTGCCGGCGGAAGTGTTCGCAGCATCGTTCCGTGTCTTTCGCAGCGATGCAGGCTGAGCACCTTCCACTCGAGCAGCTCATAAATCCCGTGATCCCCCGACCGCTCCCGTGCCTCCAATACACATTGAGGGCAAAACCGGAGGGCCGTTCTACGAAACACGCCAGTGGATGAATGTGTCTGTCCCACGCGATATCGGCCCACAGAGAGCTTTGTCGCCGACCATAGTTTCAGGGTTGAGAAATCATGCCCCGTCAGCCACGCGAGGCGTTCCAACTGACCCTCATGTCCTGAGCAGAGAAATGGCCATCGCATTCCAAGATCAGAGCTTAAATCGCGAGGTGTGGTTCGATATAGGCGGGCCATTCGGGCGACATAACCGGAAGGGGTCTCCCCCTCGATGAGGGGGAGAATAGGGGTCAACGAAGATCTCATGCATCTTCTCCGTCGTCAGAGTCTTCCCCATCGTCCAAGAGTATTCGAGGGTCGAGGCGCCCATAGTCGTCTGCAATGAAGACGTTCATCCACGCCTCAGCTCCGTTACGCTCGCCATAGACCTCCGCAAAATGCCGAATACTCAGCTTGGCTTCGAGCCCCTGGGTGAACAATGCATGCGACACCGTCAAAACCACGATCTCGGCCATCAGTCCAAACTGATAGTCTGCCGCATGCATCAGCCTCATGGCAAAAGCTTCGTTTTTTACAGAGGCTGCAACATCAATTTGCGCCCGATCGGCATATCTTTGAACGACCTTGAGGACGCGCTCGACGTCACGCAAGGAATGCAGCCGTCCGAATTCAATCGGATCAACTCGACGTGCCAGCTGTGCGTCCTGATTTACGATTTTCTTGAGGTCCGGCATCCCGGACAGCAGCAGCCCTACCGGCCAGACTGAGTTTTCCATCAGGGACTTCAGGGTGTTGACCACTGACTGTCGTTCTTTTTCGGTTTGGTAACGAGCCAAATCCTGCGCCTCGTCGAAGCCAAGAAAGAGCGTCCGACGCAGTTTGAGTTGCTCTTTGACCTGATCCCAGATTGCCGGGCCCTGTTTATTGCCAGAATACGGGTAGCCAAGCGCCCGCAGCGTGGCCGCACCAACAAACTTCATCGTGGCCGGGCTGGGCACCTGAAGGTCAATAAACTCGCAGATTTCCTTTTCCGGGTCCGTCGCCATTGCGTGCCTGTAATTATGCTTGAGATGCCGCACTGCCGTGGTTTTTCCGCTCCCGGATGGCCCCACCAGCATGATGCTTCGAGCTTTGAATGCGACACCGTCAGCCTCGTCAGCACGTCGCTGTTCAAGAATGCTGCCAAAACGCGCATCAAGCGTGTCGTATTCTGACAGCGGGATGTAGAGCTGCCTCAGGCCTTGCACTATTTTGCGAATGACTCTGTCAAACTGAAACTTCTTGCTGTGCTTATTCATCGCCCTTCTCCTCGGTTTCGTCGGAGTCATCGAATCCACTTTTGTCGCTCTCGTCCGATCCGTCTCGGTCATCATTGTCTTCCTCCAGCTCATCGCTGAAGAGCCATTCCTTCTCGTTCTTCTGGGGCAGTAGTGGTTCTTCCTCCGGAAGCGGGCTTGGCTGGTAAGGGATTTCATCGGACAGGAGGTCAAAGTCCTGCTCCGGGATCGCCGCGTAGTCGTCGGTGGCAATGTCTGGGTCGGTCCCTAGGGACAAACCCCAGAACGTTTCGCGTTGCGCACGTTTGATCCGATCACTTGTAAGATTGATCGGGCCAAGCTGCCGCATCGCCCGCTGCTCAGCGTCGATCTCCTTGATCCGCCGAATAGCACGGTCCACCACACCCTGCGTAAGCCTGGCGGCTGCGCGATTGTTTTGGCGCAGTTCAAAGATCGTGCGCTCCCACGACACGAATGATATCCCGTCAAACCCATCGATCGTCGCTCGCAACGTTGACCAACCGCTGTCTTCTCCACGCTCAAGCCACACGGAGATGTGCCCCATATCTTCGGAATCGATACTGACCTCGACCAATTGAGGGCCATATTTTTGAAAGTGTTTTGCGAGGCGCTCAGAGTGGTAGTTCACACCGTTCATCACAACGCCGTGGGGGCCGGTTTTGCGCTTGAATTTTAACCCTAGGATATGTCGGATTTTGTGCACGCTCATTGGCGGGGACCAGCCGAACTCAGCGATCAGCTTGTCCCACATATTGTTGGGCGTGGCGTACTCCAGGCCGCGATGCTTGCGATTGTGGTAGACATCGACCGTGAACCGCACCAGCAACTCCAAGATGCTTTCCGCGGTATGCACTGCGTATTTCTCTGACGGGTAGTCCCCTCGTTCTCGTGGATTGGAAAAGGTACGCCCGGTCAGATAGGGCATCAACATGGTTGCAAGGCTGCGAAACACGCGCTCAATCGTCCCTCTCAACCTGGGAACTCCGGCGGGCAAAACTGAGTAATCAATTGCCAGATCGGAGAGTGCAGCCTTGAACTCGACGTTCACAAAAGCCGGGCCGTTGTCGACCGCGACATGATAGATGTGACCATGCTGTGCCCAGGCCGTTTCACATCCTAGGCCAGACGCAAGCGTCGTCTTGTTGCGCAATGCCATCCAAATGACGGCTTTTGCATCTTCTGCACTTGGCTTGGTCGACAGCTTGAGACCCAGGATCGAGCGGCTCGCCGTGTCCATGGCGACGCACACCCAATATCGACCGAGTTCAAGATCACGCAGGCTAGTATGCGTGATGTCGATCCCTGCGCTCTTCAGGATCGACATGAGGTCGATTTCCCACTCATCCATTTCGACGCGGTGCAATGGGGCTTGAAGCTTGATGCCCCCAACGTGGGCACCCAGCTTGTTCTTGGCATAGGCAACGCCCTTACGCGCAGCCAGCACCTCAAACTGATCCAGTTCATTGATGCGGCGTTCGATCGTGCTTAGCGAGGCTTCTGTAAGAAGATCCTCGCCGGCGATGCCACGGGCGACGTTGCTTCGTCGTACTTCCCCATTTACGGCATCCAATACCTGTGAGGGGTAGATCTCGTTGGGATGAAGATAGTTCGCGAGTTCGATCTGAATGATCGCTTCAACCTGGGGGTGGACACGCTTACCGTTCTTACCGTTAAAGATCGATTTCTTGACAAAGATCATCGGATCTTTGGTCTTTTCCCACTCGCGGTATTTTTTCATGATACTGCTGCGACCGGGTACGAAGGACAGCAGCCCCGGGTCAATCTCTTCTCCATTCAAGGCTTTGAGCAACCCATCCCGGAGTTTCTGCTGCACACGCTCCTTGAGCTTCGGCAGAAACTCGACCCAACGTTCCGATGATCTATTGAACCACTCTTCGTCTTCACCTTCACTCATCGCCTCACACCAGGCTTCGCCAACAAAGGCATTGACCTGTGTGCTCAAGGACAAGCGCGAGAGCAGAGCCCGGCCAGCCCGCGCACGACGCGCGGCCTGCCGATCGGAGAAGTAACCATACTCGATCGAAAAATGCCCGTCTTCGAGCAGTCTGGCGAGTTCCTCGTGGGTGAACGTCAGAGGTACAGCGCCCGCTTGTTTCGCAAGCAACGTAACTGTGTTGGCAGTACACTCTTGGACAATGTGGAGATTCCCCATCCCCAACACCGCATCTACAAAACTGATGTTCATCTGAAACGGGATATCTTTCATGGCCTGTCCTTTCCTGGGGCGACGATTGTGTTGATGGAAATGAGTTCACGCGTGTTGGCTTGCAGCAGCTCCGCGTAGATCGCTCTCAAGATGGCGCGAAACCCGCGCGCACCGAGATCCAGAGGCTTGATGAGATCACTGATGGAAAGCTCGTCGGTAAGGCCCGCAACAAGCTCGGCAACGAGAAAATCAGCCTCTTCGTCCGGGCAGCGTCGAAAGAAGTTCAAAAGCTCCGCGTTTTGGACTTTCTTCGGATGACGACTGCGCTCAGTGATGAGGCAGACTTTGTCGGCGAATCCTTTGGGCAGATCACGTCGAATTGCCGCGAGTGTGCTCCGGAAGTTCAGCCGCTCGACCCGTTCGGCAGGTTTAACCGCCATCGCCACGCGCGACCCATCCCGGTACTCTGCCAGGTAATCAAAGCGGTGCGTGCGCTGACGCCCAGAGGCATCAATGTAGCTGACGGGGCGCGGCTGATCATGCAGGTTCCAAAGATTGGGATCTGCGAGAGCAAGGAGGCAGGTTGCCCGCTCATGCTGACTGGCCGAAATGATCTGCCGCCAGTACCTTTCGGCAGGTGTCATAGCCAGGGTAAACCCGCGCACGGTGAATTTTGAGCGCGCGGGAAACATTAGCCCAGCTGTTGTGGGTGCGGGGGGACGATAGAAATCGTCGTCATCATCTTTAGACATATCTCTAGCCGTGGCTGCGGGCCTCGCCCGCGCCATTCGGCTCCTCTTCATTGATTGAGACAAAAGGTGACCCGCCCGCTGAAATGATCAGCGCGGTTGACGGATCGCCAAACTTCGTTCATGAAGGGTGTGCAAAGAGCTGCTAAACTTTTGCACGAGCCTTTCGGGAGCCCTGCTCTTGAGGGGCTCTTAAATTTTTAAGGTCTCTTGATTTAGGGGCTCATTTTTTCCTCCTCGCTTTAGAGTGGCTCGAAAAGCTCTGAAATATGTGTGCCCATGGCATCCGCCAGAGCCAAATTGATCTGTCGATTTTCGGGTTTTGCGAACCAACGAGTGCCGTCGTTGTTGGAGAGACACCGGCTTGGCGAACGGTGGGCACCAGCCTCGTACACTTCAGACGCTTGATTGCTGGAAAGCGGTTTAGTTAGTTTCGCCGCGATGACGGTTTGAATAAACTTCACTGTTGGTTCCATTTGATGTCTGCAGCAAAAACAACGGTATTGATCACACCTGACGCGACAGGTGTGTTTTCACTTGATTTCCATTGGGCAAGGTGGGATGAAAAAGGGAAGAAATCGTACTAGACTTCGATTTTCAGAGGCCTTCAGGGTATGCACACCCTTAGGGCCTCTTTCATTTCACTTCGCCAATTAATAACTGTGCAGCTCTACATCTATTTTTCCTCACGTTAGTCCGCATAGTATTCCGGCCAGACCTCTGATGCGTCGGAACAGCCAATTACTTTACAAATTTCGGCTTCAACTCGTGCTGAACGGCCGCGCCCTTGCGATACTGCTTGAACCGTAGCAGGGCTTAACTTGAGCCTTCTTGCTATGTCGGCAAAAGATGACCCAGCTAGTCGAATCCTGAATTTTCGGGTCTCGTGGAAGCGTCTCTTTTGTTCACTGGAATACATGCCGATCACTGTTCGTTGAGTCTCCGCAACGTTAGGCGCGGCAAGACCTTTGAATCAACATCAAAAACTCAAGATCGTCATTTTTCTTTTTGAAAACAAAGAGATCTAAGTAATTGATCGCCAAACCATCCAATCAATTGCCAAAGAAAATCCGCTTTAGAAGCGTTTTATAAGTCGCTTGTATCGCGACCGAATTTTAAGCCGATCAAGAGGCGCAATCTTCCAAAAACAAAGATAAGACTAGAGAACTCGTATTTTTTGAGCGACGAAGCGCATAGCAATAATTTGCGTCTTCTCTTTATCACCTGCCTTCTCAGTGAGATTGCAGACTGGAATCAACATTGGGTCTTATCGGCGGAGCAGGCTGTAGGCGGTTTTGCCATCATAGAAGTAGAATCAGTTGCTCACCGAGGGGGCGGATTCCGGACCTTCTCTGCAGATGCGAGCCGATCACATTTCAACATAGGAAGCTAACAGTCATATGGGCCCGGAACGGGGAGCATCTCTACGCCGCCGCAAGTCGGCTTCGAGCCCTGAGCTGCCGTCAATCACATTCCGGCCTTTTGCAGGTGCGGCACGTCGCGATCCGCGCATTCCGGACGTTCAAAATCAGTGGCCGGATGGCATGTGAGCGGACGATGATGGCTTTCGATGCCGTGGCGCTAGGGCTGCATTCGCGGGCATACTAGATCTTATCTTTTAACCGCTCAAATAGTTGCTTTTCTGTGAAAGGGCCCGGTAGGTCTTCTACACCATCTTTTTGGGCTTGGGTCAGTGCCCATTCCATTTTAACAGAAACGTTTTCCATAAGTCTTTCCCGCGCTTTTACCATCAAGAGGTGTAGCGACATGACCTCGCACTTCTTGTAAGGCTCGTTCCTTTTGACAAGCATTGTTGGGGTGTCAAAAATATTGCCGTCGGAATCGACGGCGATCATAGTCTGCCATTCAACCGCCAACTCAGAAGAGTGAACCAAAAACTTGTCTCGCAAATAGATGACTCTGTCGTGCGCATCTAAGTCCTCTTTGTCTGAGAATACGTGTTTTTGGTTGAAGTTGGGCGATGTCTTACCATCGGTGAAGCAAGATGCGTATTTGATGTACGACGCCTCAATGAGGGCTTTTCCAGCAACGCTGTCGGGTCCGATCTCTAGGGCCATTTCAAGGTAGGAAATAGCGTCCTCAATCCTTCCGAGGCCGTGGCGTAGACGACATACATTTTGATTTATCTTTATAGGAGCATCGTAGAATCTAGTTTGACTACCAAACGGGAAGTGGTCAGGGTCGGCAATTTCGAGAGATAACTCTGTTCGACGGAAATCGTTTTTGAATCCGAGCGGTGTTCGCGGCTCTTGAAGGCGACCCAACAATTTGGCAAGAAATCGTCTGAATTTTAATCTCATGCGTTAGGCTCCCAAACTTCACCGGAAGCGAAACTTCCGCTGCCCCTGAAAGATTCGGTAGCAGATATTTGTTACGCCTGCAGCATCATGTTTATGGACTCAGTGCAGTCATCTTTTGCGGTGACTTCGGATAGCCAATTGAGCCCTGAGCGATCATTGCCGCACAGGTGGGATTCTGCAATTGCACTGGACTGCTTTATTGCCCAAAGCGGACATTGCATCGACAGGTTAGTTGGGTCCCTGATAGCGAAGACAGCATTTTTTGAATTTTTTCCCTGAGCCGCAAGGACATGGATCGTTGCGTCCGATTTTGATCCTCTTCTTCTGGCTTTCTGCCAATGGGAAATCTAGTGTCTGTCGAACTTGATGTTGGAGATTTGGGCTCTCAAAGAAGCCCAGAAGCTCGTTTTCTTCTTCATAGAATACCCGTTCTTCATCAGACCACGTTTCGCATTCCAGCAAAATGAAATCTTCTGAGTTGGACCTCGCATGTTTTGGCGCGTCGATAGCAATGCCTATCACCTTTTTTAGATGTGGGAATTTATTCTTTGCTGCGCCACAAGCGACAGTCAGCATATGTCGCCGCGCTTCGCGATACTCCGTTTCGTAGTCGATGGAGTAGTCTGGTTGCAGTTGAAGGAAAATGTACTTTGTATCCGGGTAAAACGAAGGCATCACGCTCATATGACGTGCAACCGAGCCCTCTTTCAGTTGGGATGGAAACTGCTCAATTCGTTCGAATATATTCTCACAGAGCGCGCGACGGGAAAAACGCGGCTCACGCGCCATCTCCTTGATGGCACTTTTTCCCGCAAATATGTCGGAGTTTCCTCCAGAAATTCCTGCTAGGAAGTTGTCGCAGGTTCTCTGAATTAAGTCGTCCCAAAGGTAGGAGGTTTTATTTGCCTCCGCTCTCCGCTTGTAGGCTTCGCTATTGCTGAAATCGAACCATTCTCCCTCTCCAATATGCAGCCCGTGGACGGTTTTATCTGTAGTGCCAATTCGATAGCTTCTGTCGGCTTCTCTGTAGTTTAGCAAATAGTGAGCAAGTAGGTCTTCCTCGCCGCAGTAGGTCAGAGATTGATACTGATCAATCGCACGCTCCTTTTCTGCAAAAAATCGAGATAAGTCAAAAAATGTATCCAACTCGCCAAGTATGATTTCTAGGTTGTGCGCATCTAGCAGGTGGATCTTCTCGGAAGATTTCAAGGAAACCAAAAACGGAAACGAACTGCCTTCATCGCCCGATCCATATGATATTCCCAAACTACCATACACATTGTCGTCCGAGAACGCTTCACATGCCTCTTTCGCACCATGGGCGACTACAACTTTGTGGATAGTAGGGTTCTCAGGGATTGGGATGGGAAGTGGTTTCTCCCCTCGTTGATCTAGAAAAATAGCCCTACCAGACCGCAGGTATCTTTCTGCGCCGTTTGCCGTTTTTATTTGCTTGTCAACGGCTTCTTTTTTCCAACGCTGCCAAGTTACCAGAACGTTTTTCGACGCACCGTCAAACCGTCTGCTTTCTCGGTCAAAGAAGATAAAAACATGGTTCTCAAATACGGCAATTAGATCGCAAAACTCTTTTCCATCATCTTTGAAGGGATTCGCGTAACTCCAAAGGCGTAGGAAAGTGGCTTGGCACAAAGAATACAGTAGCTCTTCGGTAGCGGTGACGCCGCCTTGCGAAATTTGTTTCTTTGACATCTCAAAAACACTCAAATGTGGCTTGCCTGCATTCTGGACTCAAGCCATCTGTATCAAGATTGTAAAGGCTGAGTGCTGCGCATTGCTGCCATCTGTGGTGCTCGATGCCGCAACGGCAGCGAATGTCAGCTTGGTGGCCTGAGCTCCACGAGACCACAATCTCAAGCATGGTGCGAACGGCAGCAATGCGGACTGCATCGCAGCATTCATAAGGTTTTGGCAAGAGCAGCTTTGGGCCGCAATTGGCAGATGGCAGACCACACAAAAGATCGAACAGTTGCGAGTTACAGCGACTGATCTGCGGTCCTGGATCTCACCCGTTGATAAATGAAAAATTGACTTGGGGTGCTATCTTATGTCGAGCGTCCACCGGTTCTCTGGTCCAACTATGAAGGTTGGGCCAGGCACGTGTGACGTTCAACAAGTTCGTCAAATGTCAGAATAATAATCTAACGAGGAATGCACTCCGCGCAATGTTGGTCCAGGCCAATCTCCAAAAACACGAAAACCCACGCTTACGCGTGGGCCTCGGAAAGAGGGCAATACAAGCTCGCGCCTCGACTCTCATATGGAACCTTAGTGGTCAAATATCAAGAGCCGGGTGGTTGTCTGAACTTCGGTAGCCGGTAGACGGTAGACGGTAGACGGTAGACGGTAGACGGTAGACGGTAGACGGTAGACGGATCTGCAGCTCAAAGCCAATTTCATTGCAATGGTACTATCCGGCCAGGTGCGCCATCTGATGTTGAGCGTTCACCCTATCCTGGTCGCACTATGACGGTTGGGTCAGGTTTGTGTGACGTTCAACACAGGATACCAATGGCGGACCGAGGAGGATTCGAACCCCCGACCCCTTGATTCGTAGTCAAGTACTCTATCCAGCTGAGCTATCGGTCCGCGTTGGTGAGGCGCTATGTAGACCCACCTCAGGGGACGTGCAAGACGATTCTTCAAAAAAAATTTAAAAAGTCACGCCACCCCGTGGTAACCGAATTTCAAAGGTGGTTCCCTCCGGTCCTGTCTCTTTCAGAACCAGATCCCCGCCATGTCCGCGCACCAACTCTTGCGAAATGGCCAGTCCAAGACCTGAGCCCCCTTTGCGCACCCCGCCCTGAAACGGTGTGAAAAGGTTCTCGCGCGCTTTGGGCGGCAGACCCGGGCCGTTGTCCCTTATCTCGACACACCAATCATTATCGTGAACACAGCCAGCGATCGTGATCTTGCCCGGCTTCCCGGACGCCACAAGGGCCTGGCGCGCGTTGCGCACCAGATTCATCATGACCCGGAAAATCTGTTCCGGGTCCGCCCGGGCCACGAGGTCTTTGGGTACGTCGTTCACGATCTCGACGCTAGAATCGGCTACGGCCAGTTTCTCGCTGGCCACCACATCCTCGGCAACGTCGCGCAGCGGAACCATGGTCAGGGTCGGCGCCGGTTCCTCGGCGCGGCCAAAGGCCAGTGTACTTTCGCACAGAGACACCGCGCGCGTAATCGAATTGACCAGCTTCGGTGCCATGCGCCGCACCAGCGGGTCATCACTGGCCTCGATCCGGTCGGTGAATAGTTGCGCTGAGGTCAGGATGTTGCGGAGATCGTGGCTCACCTTGGCCACGGCGCCGCCAAGCTGTGCCAAGCGTTCGCGCTGTTTCAGGGCTTGGGTGAGTTCAGTCTGCAGCTGTTGCAAGGCCTCTTCCGCCTCGCGCAGCTCGGTTACTTTGGAACTGGGGGAGATGATCCCACGCGCGTCCTCGGGCGCGCCTGCATAGCGCTGCATATAGCCCACGACGCTTTTGATCGGTTTCACCAGGACAACTCGCACGGCGAGGAACAGGAAAAACGCGGTGATGATCGAGATGACAAAAGACAGACCCAGAATCCGCAACCCATAATCGGTCATCGCCATTCGCAACGGCATGCTATCTATGGTGACCTCAATCAGCAGCCCCGCGCCTTTGACCGGTTCGCCGATGACGCGGATGACCTCGTTGTCCGGGGTGAACAGACGAGCCAACGCATCCCGGATCAGAATCCACGGCCCGGCATCGCGCAGGTCATACGTATTGGTGATCGCTTCCGGAATGGGAGAGGACAGCATCAACTGACGCACCTCATCCCGCCGCAGCACAACGTTATAAACGCCCGCATTGGCCAGCAACTCGGCCTCAAGGTCTTCGGCCAGCATGTCATCGGCCAACAACGCCAGTGAGGCAATCTGCGCGCGCTCAAGCCGGTTCAGCAGGAAATCTTCACGAAAGCGCGCAATCGAGGGAACAAAGATCAGAACCTCGGCCAACATCACGAAGACCGTCGTCAGGATCAGAAATCGGCCCGACAGCGAGTTCACTCTGTTCTCCCTTCCCGGTCAGGGTATCCAGCGTTGGACAAACCCGACCACTCGTTTAACCATTTGATTCTCAAAAAGCCTTGGCGTGAAATAGGCACCAGCCACCCGTTTGTTAAGCTCTCCAATCGTCGGATAGGGCGAAACCATCGCAGCAATCTGCCCCATCTTCAGGTTATTGGCCAGCGCCAGCGACCACAAGTTGATCAGTTCACCCGCCTGATGACCCACGATTGTGGCCCCCACCGGACGGCCTTTTACGACCATGACCTTAATGAAGCCTTTCGTCTTGCGCTCGGATATCGCGCGGTCGTTGTGGTTGTAGTCAAAACGCGCGATCTCAACCTTGTTGCCATATTGGTCGCGCGCCTGCGCCTCGGTCTGGCCGATCTGCGCCAATTCGGGGTCTGTATAGGTGGCCCAGGGGATATGCGCGGTTTTTGCCTTGGACGGCAGACCAAACAAGGCCGAGCGGATGATTATCCCGGCGTGATACCCGGCAACATGAGTGAATTGCATCCCACCTGCGACATCGCCAATGGCATAGACCTTGCGGTTGGTGGTGCGCAGCGACTCGTCCACCTTGATCCCGATGCGGGTGGGCTCGATCCCGGCGGCTTCAAGGTTCAGGCGATCAGTATTGGTCTTGCGTCCCGCTGCCAACAACAGGTGCGAGCCGGTATAGATGTCACCATTCTCGGTCACGACCTCAACCAGGCCCTTGTTGTTGCGAATCTGGGCAACCATCGCCTGTTCGTGGATCGCAACGCCTTCGGCGCGCAGGGTGTCCAGCACGATCTCTGCCGCCTCGGGATCGTCCTTGCCCAGCGCCTGCATGCCTTCGATTACCGTTACCTCGCACCCCAGTCGGATATGGGCCTGCGCCATCTCCATTCCAATGGGACCGCCACCAATGATCAGCAAGTGTTCGGGCTTGTCGCGCAGGTCGAAGATCGTCTCGTTGGTGAAATATGGCACCTGATCCAACCCAGGGATCGGCGGCACCAAAGGCGACGAACCCGTCGCAATCACAATTCGTCGCGCGGTAATCAAGTGATCTCCGGCCTGCACCTGCGTCGGAGAGACAAAGCTGCCATATTCGCGGATGACTTTGACGCCAAACCCCTCGAACCGTTCCTGACTGTCCATCGGCTCGATCCGCGAAATCACGTCATGCACATGATCCTTGGCGGCGGCATAGTCTACCTTGGGCACCACATCGGCCACGCCCAGTTCCGCGGCATGTGCCTGCCCATAGGCTGCTTTACCGCTGGCGATCAGCGCCTTGGAAGGGATGCAGCCAAAGTTGAGGCAATCACCGCCCATCTTGTGACCTTCCAACAGGATCACATCAGCGCCCATCTGGCTGGCGCCTGCTGCAACGGACAAGCCGCCCGACCCGGCCCCGATTACCAGGATATCAGTCTTCAGTTCTTGCATGGGATCAGGCGTCCTTTTTGGCGCGCAAGGCTTTGATGACTATTGGCAATGCCGCCAGCGCGCACAAGCTCAGGATCGGACCGATGACGAAAGGTTCCCATAACAACGAGACATCCGGTGTCTCGCCCCGGTCGAACACGCCGCCCAAACCGACGCCGATCCAAGTATAGACGATGCCGCCCGGTATGATGCCCAGCGCCGTAGTGATCAGGAAGTTGCGGAATTTCACGCCCACCAGCGCAGGTACCAGATTGGCCACAAAGAACGGCACAACCGGCACAAGGCGCAGCAGGAACAGCACCGAAATCTCATTCTCGCGCAGCCCGTCTTTGAGTTTCTTGATCGTCCCTTCCGAGGATTCCAGCCGCGCGGTCAGAGACTCGCCCAACCCCCAGCGTGCCGCCAGAAAGATGGCTGACGCTCCAATGGTTGCCGCGAAGACGTTAAATGCAGTACCCGCGAACAGGCCAAACAGGAACCCTCCGGTCATCGAGGCCACGGCTGCGCCCGGCAGAGAAAAGGCGACGATCACGATATAGGCCGCGATGAACACAGCAGCCATCGCCCAGTAGTGGGAGTCGCGCCACATCAGTAGCGCCTCGCGATTATCGCGCAGAGTCTCGAATGTCAGGTACTCGCCCAGCGTAAAAAAACCTACCGCGGCAACAACGAGAATCACCAGCAATGGTATATGTCGCGCAAGCCTATTGCGCGGGGCCTGAGTTGTATCGCTCATGACGCTGTCCGGTTTCGTACGTTTCATTCTGCCCCCAACATGCGCCGTGACAGGCCCGCGCAACAGGGGCCTCACGCTGCGTTGATGTTTTTGGCAGGGAATGTGAGGGTTTGGGGCCTTAAACCCGGCTTTTTGAAACCTTTTGCGTGACGTGGTTACAGAATTGTTGCAAAAGGCGTCAAAACACCCACCTAGGGGTTTGACTTACCCACCGCTACCCAGTAGAGGACGGGCTTCGAACACCACGGGCAGGCGAATCCGCGCCGCACCCGACCGCTATAGATTGGAGACGGAGCGATGAAACGCACCTATCAGCCTTCGAACCTGGTTCGCAAACGCCGCCACGGTTTCCGCGCACGCATGGCCACCAAGGCTGGCCGCAAGATCCTGAACGCGCGCCGCGCTCGTGGCCGCAAGTCGCTGAGCGCGTAAACCGCTCACCGATCAGGTTTTGAACATGACGCCGCCGGAGGCCCCTGTGGATGGTAAAAACCACCCCGGGGATACGCCCCCGGCGGCGTCCGTTTGCGCGCCTGAAACTTTAACGATCCTCAAAAAACGGTCCGATTTCCTTAAAGCTGCGCGTGCGCGCAGGCAAGGCACATCCTCGATGATGGTGCAGGCCCGCAAGCGCGCGCCTGACGAAGCGCCCGGCATTCGTGTCGGCTTCACCTGTTCGAAAAAGGTTGGTAACGCTGTGGCCCGCAACCGCGCCAAACGGCGGTTGCGTGAAGCCGCTCGTGCGGTGCTGCCCACGCAAGGACAGGAAGGCTGGGACTACGTGCTGATTGGCCGTGCCGAGGTCACTGCCGCACGCCCGTTTGAATCCCTGCTGGGCGATCTGCGCTATGCCCTGCGCAAGATTCACAGCGCACGCAAATGACCCTGCTGTCGCATATCTTCGCCCTGCCTGTTCGAGCCTATCGCCTGATATTCAGTCCTTGGGTCGGGTTCAATTGCCGCTATCAGCCCACATGCTCGGCCTACGCGCTTGAGGCATTGGAAAAGCACGGAGCTATAAAGGGGGCATGGTTGGCCGCCCGGCGGATTGGCCGATGTCATCCCTGGGGCGGTGATGGGTACGATCCGGTGCCCGATCCAACTGATCGGGCCGAAAAGGATTAGACCCTGCCCCCGCTCAATATCTTGCCCGGTTGCATCAACTATTGTAGGGGCTGCGCATGTTTGACGAAGCTGACGATATCCATCCGCTCTTTGCCGGCGCGCCCTCGACCACCGAGTTCAAGAAGCTGCGCAAACGCATCGTGCGCCAGACCCGCGAAGCCATTGAGCAGTACGGAATGGTGGATCCGACCGCCTATGACAAGGACGGCAAACCGCCACGCTGGCTGGTCTGTCTGTCGGGCGGCAAGGACAGCTATACTCTGCTGGCCGTTCTGTATGAACTGAAATGGCGTGGGTTGCTGCCGGTCGATCTGCTGGCCTGCAATCTGGATCAGGGCCAGCCCGGTTTCCCGGCCACCGTCCTGCCCGAGTTTCTGGAACGGATGGGTGTGCCCCACCGCATCGAATATCAGGACACGTACTCGGTCGTGATGGACAAGGTCCCGCAGGGCCGCACCTATTGCGCCCTGTGTTCGCGCCTGCGCCGCGGCAACCTGTACCGCATCGCCCGAGAAGAGGGCTGTTCCGCCGTCGTGCTGGGCCATCACCGGGACGATATCCTCGAGACGTTCTTCATGAACCTCTTCCACGGCGGGCGACTGGCCACGATGCCGCCGAAACTGGTGAACGAAGAAGGCGACCTGTTCGTCTTTCGCCCGCTGGCACATGTGGCCGAGGCCGATTGCGAGAAATTCGCCAACTCAATGAAATATCCCATAATCCCCTGCGACCTGTGCGGCAGTCAGGACGGGCTGCAACGCCAGCAGGTGAAGCAGATCCTGGACCAGTGGGAAAAGAACAGCCCCGGTCGGCGTCAGGTGATGTTCCGGGCGCTGACCAATGCCCGGCCCTCACATCTGCTGGACCCGAAGCTTTTCGATTTCGCGAACTTGGGTCTAAACCCCGGCAAAAAAGACGAAAATTCTGACGAAATTCCACAGCTGCGTTAACGTCTGACTCAGATTGGTTTTCTACGGTTGCACAAATCGTGCTATGCCCATTGTAGAGGCCCAGAAAACCGATGTGGAAACATTTCTCAGTCGAACGCCTTCTCGACGCTCTTGCATCTGTTCTGAGCGGTCCTGCCGCGCTGGCCTTTATTCCGGCCATCAGTCTTGCAGCCTTCTGGATGGGAGGCGAACGGGCGCTAGTAATTGTTGCTCTAAGCCTGCCGTTGGCTTTCTTGGGTGTTGCCGCATTAGACGCGCGGGTTGACAAAAAACAACAGCAGGGCAACCCGCCCGGCGGTTTGATGGCAATCGACACCTTTTCCACTGAACTGGAAGGCTTCTTCAATTCATCCTCCACCAGCGGCGCAGAGTCGGCCTGTATCCTTGTCGCATTGGATGAGTATTCGGAGATTTTGGATTTACATGGCAACGCTGCCGCCAATCACTTGGCCGACCAGTTCGGCCGCCGCATTCTTTCGGCCATACGCACTCAGGACATTGCAACTCGGCTGGACCAAGACAAGATCGCAATCGGCCTGCATCCATCCCATCAACTGGATCTGGAGGCCTGCATTCAGATGGCCGGACGTATTCAGGCGATCATAGAAGACCCTTTCACGCTGAACGGTGCCGGGGTCTACGTATCTTGTTCGATCGGTTTTAGCTTGCTGTCCAGCATGGCAGACGGAGAATACCCGGATTGGATTGACACCGCCTCTGCAGCGCTGGACGAAGCCCAACGCAATGGGCCATCGACCATCCGCGCCTATTCCAGTGAAACCCGTCGCCGCTCGCGCATCCGCGCCAATCTGCGCAAGGAGTTCGAAGCTGCGTTGGACAACGGCGAAATCCGCCCCTGGTTTCAACCTCAGATTTCGACCGACACCGGGCGCGTCACAGGGTTTGAGGCATTGGCGCGTTGGGAACATCCGCAGAAAGGCGTGATGGGGCCGCAAGTATTCCTCCCCTTTGCCGAACAGTCTGAATTGATGGAAAAACTCGGTCAGACGATTCGCCATCACGCTTTCGCGGCTATGTGCGATTGGGATCGCGCAGGGGTCGTGGTGCCTCGGGTCGGCGTGAATTTCTCGTCCGAGGAACTGCGGGACCCGGCCCTGGTCGACCGCCTGAAGTGGGAGCTAGACCAGAACGACCTGACACCAGACCGCCTGGCGGTCGAGATTCTGGAAACCGTGTTCTCGCGCCGCCCTGATGATGTGATCACCCGCAACGTTATCAGCATGTCCAAGTTGGGCTGCTGCATTGATCTGGACGATTTCGGCACCGGCCATGCTTCGATTGCGTCGATCAAACGCTTTGACGTCACCCGGATCAAGATTGACCGCTCTTTTGTTGCCAAGGCGGATCGCGACGCCAGCCAACAACAGCTGGTCAGTGCAATTCTGACCATGGCAGAACGCCTGAATGTCGAGACCCTTGCCGAAGGCGTGGAAACGCAGGGCGAGCATGCCCTGATGGCGCAACTCGGGTGCGACCACGTTCAAGGCTTCGGGATCGGCAAGCCGATGCCCTTTGAAAAGACGCTGGACTGGATGACGGCACACCAGAACAAGGTCAACGAAATGCCGAAGATAGGGCGACAGACAGGTCCATAATCGCTGATTTACACCAAAGACACGCGATCCGTGACGAAATGACGGGCGATTCCGCTTGACCTTTGGGCCTGCACTCTGTTGAACCCACCGGGTGTGTTTCACTGCTTAAGGTGGCTGTCCCCGATGGACGATCAGAACAAGAATCTCATCCTTGCAACCGCGCTCAGCTTTCTCGTGATCCTTGTTTGGTTCGTGCTGTTCCCTCCACCGGAACAGGCACCGACGCCAGAGCAGACCGAGATTACCGCCGTCGAAGGCAATGAGGTTCAGACGCCAAGCGCTACGGGTACCGGAACCGCGGGCGACGCCACGACCGTCACTGAAGAGACACTGCCAGAGGACCAGGCTCCTCGTGTCGATATCGACACGCCTCGTCTGAAGGGTAGCCTGTCGCTGTCGGGCGGCCGGATCGATGAATTGTTCCTGAAAGACTACAAGGTTTCGATCGACGAAGGCGCGCCTATCGTTGACCTGCTGTCGCCGATCGGATCTGAATCCGCCTATTACGCCCTGTATGGCTGGGCCCCCGGTGCTGGTGTCGGAGGCGAAGACGTGCCCGGTCCGAACACGCAGTGGACCGTTGAAGAGGGCGAAACACTGGGCGTTGAAACGCCGATCACCCTAAAATGGGAAAATGGCAAGGGGCTGACCTTCCGCCGAATGATCTCGGTGGATGAGAACTATATGTTCACCGTCACCCAATCGGTTGAGAACGCATCCGACGCCACCGTGGCCATGGCGCCCTACGGAATCCTTGCTCGCCATGGTATCGGCGAAGATGGCGATATTCCCGATCTGAAGAACTTCTTCATCCTGCATGAGGGCCTGATCAGCATGGCTGACGGCACCCTCACCGAAGTCGACTATGGCGATCTTCAGGATGAGTCTGAAACATTCGAAAACATGAGTGAAGGCTGGATCGGTTTCACAGATCACTATTGGATGACAACGCTCATCCCTGAGCAAGGGTCCCAGTTCACATCTTCGGCTGCATTCAACGCCCGGAACAAAGTCTATCAGGCCGACATCAAGACACCTACGCTTACCGTAGGTGCCGGAGAAACGGCGCAAGTGACGACGCGACTGTTTGCCGGAGCCAAGGAATGGGGCACCATTCGCGAGTATCAGGCGGAGGGCGTGCAGAAATTCATCGACAGCATCGACTGGGGTTGGTTCTTCTTCCTGACCAAGCCGATCTTCTGGCTGCTGCACAACATCAACGCGCTGATCGGCAACATGGGCTGGTCGATCATCGGCCTGACCTTGATCATCAAGGCGATCCTGTTCCCACTGGCGTTCAAATCCTACGTCTCAATGGCCAAGATGAAAGAACTCCAGCCGCAGATGGAGGCCTTGAAAGAGGCCGCTGGCGACGACCGTCAGAAGATGCAGCAGGGTATGATGGAGTTGTACAAGAAGGAAAAGGTGAACCCCGCCGCTGGCTGTCTGCCGATCCTGATGCAGATTCCGATCTTCTTCTCGCTGTATAAGGTGATCTTCGTCACCATCGAACTTCGTCAGGCTCCGTGGTTTGGTCCCTTCCAGGACCTGAGCGCGCCGGACCCAACCTCGATCATGAACCTGTTTGGGCTGTTGCCCTGGGCCGGACCGCAGCCTGACAGCCTCATGGCGCTGATCTTCATCGGTATTTTGCCGTTGCTGCTGGGTATCTCGATGTGGCTGCAACAGAAACTGAACCCGGCACCAACCGACCCGACGCAGGCGATGATCTTTGCTTGGATGCCGTGGGTGTTCATGTTCATGCTTGGTAGTTTTGCAAGCGGGCTGGTTGTCTACTGGATCGCGAACAACACGATCACGTTCACGCAGCAATACCTGATCATGCGCAGCCAGGGCTATAAACCGGACGTATTTGGCAACATCAAATCCGGCTTCAAGCGAACACCGAAAACGGGCGATAAATGACGGCTGAAGTAACCCAGCTTTGGCGGCATCCGATCAAAAGCCATGGTCGTGAAGCTGTCGAGACCGTAACCGTGATCCCCGGGCAAACCATGCCCGGGGATCGCGTTTGGGCGGTCGCGCATGAGGCGTCCAAGGCGGACGGCTCTGGCTGGGTGCCTTGCGCCAATTTCAGCCGAGGCGCGAAAGCACCGCAGTTGATGGCGATTTCCGCACGGTCGGATGGAGATACCCTGACGCTGTCCCACCCGGACCGCCCGGAATTAACTTTTGCCCCCGACAACGAGCAGCAGGAATTTCTGGACTGGGTCAAACCTCTGATGCCTGCGGACCGGGCGGCCTCGGCGCGGATCATCCGGGTGCCGGGGCGCGGCATGACCGACAGCAATTTCCCCTCGATCAGCCTGTGCAACGTGGCGTCTCACCGCGCAGTTGGGCAAAAGCTGGGTCAGGATCTGTCGATCCATCGCTGGCGCGGCAACATCTGGTTCGATGGCCCGCCGTTATGGGAAGAATTCGAATGGCTGGGTCGTGAGGTTCAGATCGGCGAAGCCGTGTTCAGCGTTCGTGAACGCATCACCCGCTGCTTGGCGACAACGGCCAATCCGGACACGGGCGTACGTGATGCCGACACTTTGGACGCGCTGGATACCTGGGGCCACAAGGATTTCGGCGTCTATGCCGAAGTTCTCAAGGGCGGCAAAATCTCGGTTGGTGATAAGGTAGAATTGCTATGAACACCCTCCCCTTCCCTCTGGCCGAAGATCCTGATGAGTTCGCACTGGAGCGTGGCCGCAAACTGTTTGCGGGCGAATCCGAATTCGTCAAAGGCGTGGTCGCAATGAACGGCCTGCCCGCGCCCGACCGTTTGGAGGTCTGTTTTGCGGGCCGTTCGAACGTTGGCAAATCCAGCCTGATCAACGCGCTGACCGGCACCAAGGGGTTGGCGCGCGCGTCAAACACGCCGGGCCGCACCCAAGAGATCAACTTTTTCACCCAAGGCCCCGAACTGTATCTGGTTGACCTGCCCGGCTATGGCTATGCCAATGCACCGGTCAAGGTGGTGGAGAAATGGCAGCGGCTGCTGAAGCAATACCTGAGCGGTCGTCAGACACTGCGCCGCGCCTTCGTTCTGATTGACTCACGCCATGGTGTGAAACCGGTCGACGCCGAGATCATGAAGCTGCTGGATACCAGTGCCGTGACTTTTCAATGCGTGATGACCAAGGCCGACAAGGTCAAGGCCAAGGATCGTGAGAAAGTACTGGATCAGGTGCGTGGCGCGTTGTCCAAACATCCGGCAGCATTCCCGGAAATCGTTCTGACTTCGTCCGAAACAGCCGATGGCATCCCGACCCTGCGTTCGATCATCGCGCATTTGGAATGAGCCTGCCAATCCGCCTTTTTGCTCTGCTGACCACGCTGGCGCTGCTGCTAACCGGCGCTATCCCGCAGGGGTGGATGCCCGCGATGGGCAATGACGGCAAGGTGCTGCTGGTGCTCTGCACCGGTGAAGGCACGGTTGAACAATGGGTCGATCTGGACCCGAGCGAACCGATCCACGATGAGGGCGACCAGCGCACTATGTGCCCTTTTGCGGGCCTGAGTGCTGATATCACCTTTCCAACTATTGGGTCGATCATACCCTTTGCGGCCTCGATTCAGCCCCGCTGGGCCCACCGTGATTTCACCCATCGCAGCGCCGGGTTCTACGCCCGCTATGACGCACGGGCTCCTCCCGCCTTCTCCTGATTCACGTCAAATTTTGTAAACCTGCGCAGGTTCTGCGCGGGGCAATTCTCGAATCCGGAGAACACTATGGCAATGGATAGCCAAAGCGTGGGGGAAACCCCGGCACAAAACACTAGTGCGCAAAAGTTCTACTTCGCCGCCTGGCGGTGGCACTTCTATGCGGGGATTTTCGTCATCCCCTTCCTGATCATTCTGGCCGTTACTGGCCTGATGATGATGCTCATCACCCAATTCGATGGCCGTGATGGCGAAAGAATCGCGGTCGAAGTACAGGGCACTGCCCTGCCCGTGTCACAACAGGTCGAGGTCGCGCTGACCGAGGTTCCGGGCACAGTCGTCGAATGGATCGGCCCGAAGGTCGCCGATCTGGCCCCTGTCTTCCGCATCAAATCCGAAGCGGGTCAACGTCTTGTGGCTGTCGATCCTTATGCCGGAGAGGTGCTTCAGGTCTGGGATCGCCGCGCAGGCTGGTACGATTTGGCGGACAACATCCACTCGACCTTGCTGATAGGCACGGCCGGAGATCGCATCCTTGAGATCGCCGCGGGGCTGAGTCTGCTTCTGGTCTTTACCGGCCTTTATATGTGGTGGCCTCGAGGTAACGCCTTGGCGGCCTTTGTCCCGAACCTAGGGGCACGAGGGCGCGCGTTATGGAAGTCTCTACACGCCGTGATCGGATTCTGGATGTCCGGTTTGCTGGTGGTGTTCCTGATCTCTGGCCTGTCTTGGGCTGGTGTCTGGGGTGGTATGATCGTCCAACCGTGGAACAGCTTCCCAGCCGAGAAATGGGACAACGTGCCCCTGTCGGACGACACCCATGCCAGTATGAATCACGGGCACCAGAACGACGTTCCTTGGGCGTTGGAACAAACGCCGATGCCTGCCTCGGGTTCGGAAACCGGGATCGAAGGCGTTCCTCAGGGCACGCCGGTGGATATCGACGCGCTGGTCGCGCTGGGAACGTCTCTGGACATGACCGGGCGTTTCCGCGTGGCCTATCCCGGCGGCACAGACGGTGTCTGGACCCTGAACCGCGACAGCATGAGCAGCGACTCGACCGATCCGGTAAATGATCGCACTGTCCATGTTGATCAGTATACCGGCAAGATTCTGGCAGATGTTAGGTATCAGGATTACTCGCTGATGGGTAAATCCATGGCCGTCGGCATTCCGTTTCACATGGGACTGATGGGCACGTGGAACTTTATCCTGAACCTCGTGTTCTGCCTGTCGGTCATCTTCGTCTGCATCTCGGGCGTGATGATGTGGGTCAAGCGACGGCCGCAGCGCGCAGGACGTCTGGCTGCTCCGCCGATGCCCGCTGAACTGCCGCTGTGGAAAGGGGCCGTTCTGATTGGGCTGTTCACTGCGATGGCCTTCCCGCTGGTCGGCCTGACCCTGCTGGTCGTGCTGACGATTGACCTGTTGCTGATAAGCAATATCCCGGCCATGAAGCGCGCCATGAGCTAACAAAACCGGGCCGTGCCGCACTGGTGCGGTCCGACCAGCTTGATATTCTCAAACGTGCTGTGCCCCATTCACCTCGATTTCCGCACCGGAGATGTATGAGCTTTCCTGAGAGCACAGAAAATAGATCGCCGCGGCGACTTCCTCGGGCTGACCCAACCGTCCAAGTGGCAGCTTTTCCACTATTTTACTGGTGCCAGGGCTGAGGATTCCAGTTTCGACCTCTCCGGGCGCGATAGCGTTCACACGCACGCCCATTGGACCGAAGTCATGTGCCATTTCCCGCGTCAGGGCTGCCAGGGCTGCCTTGGATGTCGCATAGGCAGCGCCTGCAAACGGATGCACGCGCGAACCTGCAATAGATGTCACATTGACGACTGATCCGCGGGCGGCGGCCAATTCCTCTTTCAACCCGCGCGCTAAAACAACGGACGCAAAGAAGTTGACATGGAAAACCTGCCCCCAGGTCATGAGGTCAGTGTCTAGCGTACTCAGGCGTTCTCCATTGGGTCCTTTCGGCGACACCCCTGCATTGTTGACGAGTGCGTGAAGTTTCCCTCCGATCATTTCTTGCAGAACACCGACTGAATTGATCGTATCGGCGGGATCACTCAGATCCAGCTGCACATGGTTTTCTTTTCCCTCCCACGGACAATCTTCGGGCACAGGAGAGCGCGAGCATGTGATAACCCGCCAGCCTTCAGCATGGAACCGTCGCACAGTCGCGAAACCTATGCCCCGGCTTGCACCCGTCAAAACAAGAGTTTTTTGCTCCATTGGATGTGTCTCCTGACTCAGGGTGTGCGGGCACACTAGCAGCGCCGACTGCACTCACAACAGCGATCTTGGCTTATGCGCCTAAAACGCCTAACACGTGAGGAAGAGGACCAAGATATGAAGACACGAGATATGAACCGGGACTGGATCGCCACCGCCGCCACTTTGAACAGCGCTTTGCCTTACCTGCAGCGCTATGACGGGGCAATCGTCGTTATTAAACTGGGCGGCCACGCCATGGGCAGTGACGAAGCAATGGAAAGCTTTGCCCGCGACGTCGTCCTGATGCGTCAGGTCGGTGTAAACCCGGTGATCGTGCATGGCGGCGGTCCGATGATCAACGCGATGCTGGACCAGTTGAACATCCAGTCAGAGTTCGTGAATGGCAAACGTGTGACTGACAAGGCTACTGTCGAAGTGGTCGAGATGGTTCTGGCTGGCCTCGTAAACAAACGCATCGTGCAAGCGATCAACGGTCAGGGCGGCACCGCCGTGGGCCTGTCGGGTAAGGATGCAAACTTGATTACCTGCGATCAGGCCGATCCGGCGCTGGGGTTTGTCGGCTCTCCGTCCAAGATGGAGCCAAAAATCCTGCACGACCTTTTCGCGCATGACGTGATCCCTGTGATTGCCCCTCTGGGCGCAGGCAAGGACGGCGAGACCTTCAACATCAATGGCGACACTGCCGCCGGGGCCATCGCATCGGCGCTCAAGGCGGACCGGCTGCTACTGCTTACGGACGTGTCGGGTGTGAAGAACGCCGCCGGGGACGTGGTGACCGAGCTGAAGGCGGGTCAGATCCGCGAGATGACGATGGACGGCACGATTGCGGGCGGCATGATCCCCAAGACGGAAACGGCGCTGGATGCGCTGCACAGCGGTGTGCGGGCGGTTGTCATTCTGGACGGGCGCGCGCCCAATGCGGTCCTGCTGGAGCTGTTCACCGAGCACGGCGCCGGGTCACTGATCCGCCCCGATTAACGTAACCCGCTGAGGAGAGATGACCGGAAAGCCCCCACCATCCTCTTACGCGGCAGCAATCAGCTACGGCTGGGTAATGCGCGCGGCGCATCAAGCGGGCCTGATCGTCATGGGCGCGACACATCCACGACTAAGTGGTGCCAAGGGGCTGGACGGGGGAACTCTGGTTCTTTTGGGCGCGGGTTCGGCCTTCTGGCCTGTCTTGAAGGCGTCTTCGGAATGGTCGGGACCGGACCCAGTGGACCGCTGGTCCAGCCGCGTCTTTGGTCAGATGGCACAGAATTTGGGCGCACAGGCATATTTTCCGTTTGGCGGACCACCCTATGCGCCCTTCATCGACTGGGCGCTGAAATCCGGTCGCACCTTCAGCAGCCCGGTTGGCGCTTTGGTGCATGACACCGTTGGTATGATGATCTCCTACCGCGGGGCGTTGCATTTTGCGCGGGAATTCGACATCCCCGAAGGCAGCAGCGCGTCGCCCTGCACAGACTGCCCTGCTCCCTGTGCAACATCCTGCCCGGTCGAAGCACTGAACGCCCGCGACTTTTATGACGTCGCTGCCTGCCACGCACATCTATCCACCCCAGAGGGCCAGACCTGTATGACCGGTGGGTGCCTTGCGCGGCTGTCCTGCCCGCTCAGCACAGGCGCAGGGCGCGACCCGGAACAATCCGCCCACCATATGAGAGCGTTTCATCCAACATGACCCGTACCCTGATCCTGACCCGCCACGCGAAATCCAGTTGGGACAGCCCGGCGCTTACCGATCACGACCGCCCCCTGAACAAGCGCGGACGCAAATCAGCCCCGGCGATCGCTGGCTGGCTACGCGAAAACGGATGGCTGCCGGATGAGGTGCTAAGTTCAACCTCAACCCGCACACGCGAGACCTGGGATCGAATGAACCTGCAGGCCGACAAAGTCTGCTTTCACCGCACGCTCTATCATGCGGCCTCCGAGGACATGCTGATCGAGCTGTCAGGCGCCACGGAACCCACGGTGCTAATGCTGGGCCACAACCCCGGCATTGCCGCTTTTGCCAGCCTTATTGTCCGGCAGGCCCCCGACCATGCACGGTTTCACGATTACCCGACTTGCGCCACGACAGTGATCCGGTTCGACATCGACGATTGGGCGCATGTCCGTTGGCGCAGCGGCAACGTGCAGGGCTTTGTCATTCCACGCGAATTGCTAGAATGAAAAAAGGCGGGGCAAAACCCCGCCTTATCAATCGTTTCGTTAGGCTTAGTGCCCCAGAATCTGGCTGAGGAACAGCTTGGTCCGTTCGCTCTGCGGGTTGTTGAAGAACTCTTCCGGTTCGTTCTGCTCCACGATCTGGCCCGCATCCATGAAAATCACGCGGTTGGCGACCTGACGGGCAAAGCCCATCTCGTGGGTCACACACAGCATGGTCATGCCTTCCTCGGCCAGTTCGATCATGGTGTCGAGCACCTCTTTGATCATCTCGGGGTCCAGCGCCGATGTCGGTTCATCGAACAACATGATCCGCGGCATCATGCACAGCGAGCGTGCAATCGCCACACGCTGCTGCTGACCACCCGAAAGCTGGCCAGGATACTTGTCCGCCTGTTCGGGGATCTTCACCTTTTCCAGGAAATGCATCGCGCGCTCTTCGGCCTCTTTCTTGGGCGTCTTGCGCACCCAGATCGGGGCCAGCGTGCAGTTCTCCAGAATGGTCAGATGCGGAAACAGGTTGAAGTGCTGGAACACCATGCCAACCTCGGACCGGATCTTGTCGATGTTCTTGAGGTCATTCGACAACTCGGTCCCGTCCACGATGATCGTGCCCTGCTGGTGTTCCTCCAGCGCGTTCAAGCAGCGGATCAGGGTGGACTTGCCTGATCCCGACGGCCCCGCGATTACGATCCGCTCGCCCTGGTTGACGGTCAGATTGATGTCGCGCAGCACGTGGAAGGACCCGTACCACTTGTTCATGTTGGTGATTTCGATGGCGACCTCGTCGCTCACCTGCATCTTCGTGCGGTCAATTTCACGTTCTACAGCAAGTTGAGACATGCGTTGAACTCCTTAACGGTGGCCAGTCTGAAGCTTGCGCTCCAGGTACATGGAATAACGGGACATGGAGAAGCAGACGACGAAGAACAGAACGCCGATAAAGGCAAACAGTTCCCAGTAGACGCCGTTCCAGGCGGTATCGGCGCGGATGCCATTGGTCAGGCCGATCACGTCGAACAGACCGATGATCGAGACCAGCGTGGTATCCTTGAAAATGCCGATAAAGGTCGACACGATGCCCGGGATCGAGATTTTCAGAGCCTGAGGCATGATGATCAACCGCTGCGCCTGCCAGTAGTTCAGGCCCAGACTGTCCGCGCCTTCGTACTGACCGCGCGGCAGAGCAGCCAGACCACCCCTGATCACCTCGGCCATATAGGCGGCCGAGAACAGGGTCATCATGATCATCACCCGCAGGATGATGTCAAAATTGGTGCCCGGCGGCAGGAACAGGTTCAACAGCAGCGAGGCCACGAACAGCAGGGTGATCAGCGGCACACCGCGGATGAACTCGATAAAGCCCACGCACAGATACTTAACGATCATCAGATCCGACTGACGGCCGAGTGCCAGAACGATACCGATGGGCAACGAGACACCGATGGCCACAACGCCCAACAGGATCGCCAGCATGAAGCCTCCAAAGTCGCGGCTTTCCACCGGAGCGATGCCGATCGGAATGACGGAGTTGATCGCGTCAGCAACCGAACCGGAGGCAAACAACCACCAGAGAATTGGCACTGCGACTGCAAGGATCATCGCTGTCAGTGAACCTGCGACTGGGAGCACAAACTTGTATGCAAGATACCCAAAGCCAAGCCCGGCGGCGACCATCAGCGGTCCCCAGATGCTGCCGCCCCACATCAGCCAAGGCAGCAGGAACGGATAGGCCGCCGTCACGAAAAGAAGTTTGCGCGGTACTTTGGTGAACAGCACCGGCGCAATCGCGACAAGCAACAGGATGAAGGTCAGGTTAGGCCGAAAATAGGCGGGCCAGCCGCCGGATTCGGGCGGATTAGACCACGTTGCGTCCGGATGCGCCGGATAAGGTGGATAAAAACCGTACAGCAATTGTAGCCACCGGTCCTTGATAACACCCCAGCACGCATGACCATGAGTATCGCCCCATGTGGCCATCATGATCTCGCGACATTCCGACAGGGAGTTCGCATTCCAAACGGATTCGAACGTCCAACTCAGGATGTTCGAAAGCACGTAGTAGATGAAATACAGAGAGATGATGGTCAGAATGGCGTTCAGCCAGCTTGAGAACAGGTTGTGCCTGATCCAGCCCAGTACACCAACCTCGGATGCGGGTGGCGCCTTTTCCGGCAACATTTCCGTGCGGACAAATGAAACATCACTCATATTACCGCTCCACCAGTTTGACACGGTTGTTGTACCAGTTCATCACCGCCGAAATGCTCAGTGAGATGGTAAGATAGACCAGCATGAGCAGAAGAACGCATTCCAGCTCGCGTCCGGTCTGGTTCATGGTGATGCCGCCAAGAGTGCCGGTGATATCCATATATCCAACCGCAATCGCCAGTGACGAGTTCTTGGTCAGGTTCAGATAGTTTGAGATCATCGGCGGGATAATCACCCGTAGCGCCTGCGGCAGGATCACAAGGCGCATGGTCCGACCCGGGCGCAGACCCAGTGCAGATGCGGCCTCGGTCTGGCCTTTCGAGATGGCCAAAATACCGGCGCGAACGATCTCGGCGATGAAAGCCGCGGTGTATAGCGACAGCGCCAGCCAAAGGGCAATCAGCGAGTTCCGCAGATGGGTGCCGCCGGTGAAGTTAAAGCCCTTCAATTCAGGATAGCCCAGGTGGAAGCCCAGCGCGGCCAGCAGGATGGCCGATGGCACGAACAGCAGGCCCAATTGGATGTGCCAGATGGTCGGACGGTCACCGGTCTTTTCCTGCGTGGCAGTGGCCCAAGCCGACACCTTGCGCATGGCAAAAATGCTGCCGCCAAGCACGATCAAGAACGCGATCAGGTCCAGAGAGACGTCAAAGCGCAAGCTCGATGTGCCGAACAGATGAATATCACCCAAACCGCGTGAGAACAGGAATTCGGGGATATAGACCCCGCGATTTGTCACAGCGACGGTGCCGAACAGATCCATCGTGGCTTCTGGATTTTCCCCCCGGAACGCGCGCGGAGCAGGCAGGCTTTCGATCAGAATCGCCATGGCGAACACGATCCAAAGCAGGACCGGAACGTTGCGGAACATTTCGACATAAACCGTCATGATCCGTGCGATCAGCCAGTTGTTCGACAGGCGCAGAACACCAACCATGACGCCGATGATCGTTGCCGTGATACAGCCCAGAACGGCAACAACCAGCGTGTTCAGCAGGCCTATAAAGGCCGCACGCAGATGGGTATCGCGCGAGTCGTATTCCAGCAGGCGTTGGTTGATGTCATAACTCGACGGCTCGCCGAAAAACCCGAACCCGACTGTTCTGCCCAGCGTTTCGAGGTTCTGAACGGTGTTGTTGATAATCCAGGCTGCCAGAAGCATGAAACCGATCATTGCAATGACCTGGATGGTCGCAGATCGGTACCGCGTATCGTAAAGGAGCATGGACAGCCGGAAGTGCTCCTTCGGCGGGTCAGTGAGTGTCGTCATGACCTATGTTTTTCCCCGTGCATCCCGTTTTTAGCCGACGAAGTTGGTCTTCGTTCAATCTATCCGGGAATGTTTCTTATTTAAGGAAAAAGGGCGCAGGTTTCCCCGCGCCCTTTTCCGTGGATTTTAGCGGAACGGCGGTGCGTACAGCAGGCCACCGTCGGTCCACTGCGCGTTCAGGCCACGTGCCAGACCGATCGGGGTTTCCTCACCGATGTTCTTGGCAAAGACTTCGCCATAGTTGCCGCCAACTTTGATCGCGCGCTGCGCCCAGGTCGCGTCCAGGCCCAGCATCTCACCCAGAGTGCCTTCGCTGCCCAGCAGACGGTTCACTTCGGGGTTGTCGGTGCCAGCGGCCATCTCGTCGATGTTGGCCGAGGTCACGCCCAGCTCTTCGGCTGCGATCAGCGCGTTCAGGGTCCAGCGGACCACATCGCCCCACTCGTGATCGCCGTGACGGACCAGCGGGCCCAGCGGCTCTTTCGAGATGATTTCGGGCAGGATCACGTGGTCACCGGCGTTTTCAAAGGTGGCGCGGGTCGCCGCCAGGCCCGATGCGTCGGTGGTGTAGACGTCACAGGCACCAGCCAGATACTGCTGCTGCGCTTCGGCGTTGGTTTCGATCGGAACCGGCTCGTAGCTCATGTTGTTGATGCGGAAAAAATCCGCCAGGTTGAGCTCGGTGGTGGTGCCAGTCTGAATGCAGACGGTTGCGCCGTCCAGTTCCTTGGCCGAGCTGACGCCCAGAGCCTTGGGAACCATGAAACCCTGACCGTCATAGTAGTTGATGCCTACAAATTCGAACTTCAGGTCGACGTCGCGGCTGAAGGTCCAGGTTGTGTTACGGGCCAGCATGTCGATCTCGCCCGAAGCCAGCGCGGTGAAACGCGTTTTACCGGTAGTCGGAATGAATTCAACAGCGGTCGGATCGTCCAGAACGGCGGCTGCGACTGCGCGGCACACAGCCACGTCAAAGCCCTGCCACTCGCCGTTGGCATCCGGGCTGGCAAAGCCGGGAACACCGGTCGCCACGCCACAGTTCAGTTTGCCGCGCGCCTTGACATCATCGGCAGTCCCCGCCGCAGCTGCAGCAGCAGCCAGGCCGGCGATGGTTGCCACGCCCAAGATTACGGATTTTTTCATTTTTACCTCTTCCTGATTTTCCGCCCCGGTCTTGGGACGGCTCTGTCCGGCACCTTTGGCACCAGAAAGGTTTCCCCAAAGGTGTCTCCCCTTTAGTGGGCATGAGTTTGGGCGCAATCATTCACAAACGTCAAGGCCCGGATCAGGGAAAACGATGAGTCAATTCAAGGATGACTCATCCAATGGTGTAAAATCAGGCCATGAGGGATCAAACCGAGAGGTCAAAGAACCGTTTGGCGTGCAAAAAAGCCGTCTTTTTGGTCTCAGCAACCGCGTGGGCCTCATCGTCGTGACCCCATTGTTCGATCTGCCAAAGCTCATCCAGCCTGGAAATTCCCCAAATTTCTTCTGCACTGCGCCAATTGTGGGCGGCAGCAAAACCAAGAATGAGCGACCCCGACAGGCTGACAAGATCGTGAAATGCGGCCATTTGAAAATCGCTGAGCGCATGAACACGCTGTCGGAGGGTGGTCAGCGCCGCCGTCGGCTGAGGTTGATGCAATACTCCGGCTACAGACAACAACCGCGCCGAAAGCGTCTCGGCCGCCCAGTCCAGCGCTGGATCCCATTGCTCAGTCTGGCGTTTCTGCAACTCCTGCGGGTGGGCTGCTCGATAGCACAGCAAGTCCGAATCGCCGTAATCGGCCAGCATGTCCGCAACCTCGGCGTGTTGATGGTGGACCTTGTCGATGGCGGCATTGGCCGACCGGGTGAAAGGCATCACCGCCGGGTCAATCACTTTTTCCTGAGCGTCCCATTCCGCGGCGACCTCGTCTGCCATGGCACGGGTTGGCAGGACCAAAGCGGCCTTGGCAGGGGTTTTCACGCGGCGACCATCCAATTCAACGGTGAAGCCACCCTCGGTTTCCACCACCGCGCTCTCGGTCCAAAATCGTTTCGGCTTCCAGTCGCTCATGTTGTCAGGTCCAGATATCGTCCAGCGCGCGGGGCAACTGGTCAAAGGTTTCAATAATGCAGGTTGCACCGTCCAGCGCGGACCGGTCGTGATAGCCCCAAGTCACACCGACACTCGCCACCCCGGCCGCGTTTGCCATGTCCATGTCGAACTTGGTATCGCCAATCATGACCGTGTTGGCCGCGTCTACCCCGGTTTCGCTACGCGCTGTGTCGATCATCGACGGGTGCGGCTTCGATGGATGGTGATCCGCGACTTGTCGGGTCACGAAATAGCGCTCCAACCCGTGCGCTTCGATCAACGCATCCAGTCCACGCTGAGATTTTCCGGTGGCCACGCCCAGCAGAACCTCGGGCACGGCGTGCAGCGTAGCAATCGCATCCCGCGCTCCGGGATAGAGCGGCGAGCTTGCCGCCCCGAGTTCCAACCGGTGGGCGTGATAGGCTTCCTTGTAGCCCTCGACCAGACGGTGCTGCACGCTGCCAGAATGGTCTGACGCCAGCCGCGCCATAGCGATGGGCAGGGATAGGCCGACGATGGACAGGATCGCCTCTCGCTCCGGCACCGGCAGGGACAAAGCATCGAAACTGGCGGTCATTGCCGCCACGATACTGCCCTGACTGTCGACCAGAGTGCCGTCTACATCGAACAGCACCAGACGCAGGGGTGCGCTCATTGCAGTTCCTCGAAGGGATCCTCGGCCGCCAGATCTTCGGTCCAGCCGAACGTGTCCCAGCTGTGTTTCATGTGATCTGGCAATGGCGCAGTGACGGTAATGGTCTTGCGCGTCATCGGGTGCTGGAACGAGGCCTGACGGGCGTGCAAGTGCAGCTTTTTACTGATGATCCCACCCAGCTGCGCACCCCAGCCATCGCCCAGGTTTTCCTGCCCCGAGCCGCCGTATTTGCCATCCCCAACAATCGGATGCCCTATGGCCGCCATATGCGCCCGCAGCTGATGAGTGCGGCCCGTAATCGGCTCCATCGCCACCCACGAGGCACGCCCAGCCACTCGGTACAGCGTGGCGTAAAGCGTATGCGCCCGTTTCGCACCCGGAGTATCAGTAATCTCGTCCAGGTGTACGGCGACCATCTTTTCACCTTCACCATGCTTACCGTGACCCGGTGCCTTGACCAGCCCGGTCTTGATCTCACCCAGATACGGGGTCGGGACGCCAGCCACCAAAGCCCAGTAGATCTTGCGCGTATCGCGGTGACGGAACGCTGCGGTCAGCCCCTTCGCGGCCTCGCGGGTACGGGCCAGCAACAGAACACCTGACGTGTCCTTGTCCAGACGGTGCACAAGGCGGGGGTTCTCGTCATATCCGAACCGCAGCGCCTCAGATAGGCTGTCGACATGACGGGTCTGCCCGCTGCCGCCCTGCACCGGCAGGCCATGCGGCTTGTTCAGCGCCAGCACGTCGTCATCGCGATAAATCACACAAGACTGGATCATCTTGGCATCGGCATCCGAAATACGGTGCTTAACCTCGGCCGGTTTGTGATCGGCATCGGGCAAAGGCGGTACGCGCACCACCTGACCGGCCTCCAGTCGGGTCGAGGCCTTGACACGGCCTCCTTCAACCCTCAGTTCTCCCTTGCGGCACATCTTTTCGATGCGCCCCTGGCTGACATGCGGGAACAGACGGCGCAGCCACCGGTCCAGCCGCTGGTCGCCATCACCCTCTGCCACGGTGATCATCTGTACGCCGCTCATGCCGATATCCCCTGCGTCGCGCGGATTATCCGCGCGGTAAACCAGTCTGTAAGTGCCATAGAAAACATGCGCGTCTGTGGCGTGCAAAGGGGCAAGAGTCAAGGTGGTCAGATGTTCGAGAAGTCGCCGTGCCGTCCAGCCCCGTCGCGGAACCGGCCCGCTCCGGCGGTGCCTTCTCGGCGGATCGCCTCCAAGCCGTTGGCCCACTCGACCTTCAGCGCATCGCGCACCGGCATACCGCGTGTCTCGATGATCGAGCGGCGGTCGGCCCGCACGGCTGCCTGCGGGAAACGAGCGATCTCATGCGCCATTGCTTCAGCTGCAATACGGGCGTCGCCGTGGGGAACGACTTTCTCAGCCAGACCGATGCGGTAGCATTCCTCGGCTTCAACCTTGCGCCCAGTCAGCGCGATCTCATGCGCCTTCCCCTGCCCGACCAGACGCGGCAACCGGACCGAGCCGCCATCCATCAACGTGATCCCCCAGCGGCGGCAATAGACGCCCAGATAGGCGGTTTCAGCCATCACCCGGATGTCGCACCATAGGGCAAGCTCCATCCCACCGGCCACGGCGGCCCCTTCCACCGCACCGATCACAGGCTTGGACAATTCCAGACGGGACGGTCCCATAGGACCAAGTGTCGATGGAGCAGAACCGATAGGGAAGGTGTGTTTTTCGAAATATGCCTCTCCCAACTCCGGGTCCGAAAGAGTGGCCGCGAGTTTCAGATCCCACCCCGCACAGAAGTTCCCACCTTTGCCCCAGAACACAGCCGCTTTGGCCGGACTGTCTTCAAACTCCAAAAACGCGGCGACCAAAGCCGCGGCATGTTCGGTATCCACAGCGTTTCGCGCATCCGGACGGTCATGAATGATGGTCCAGACGTCGTCGGTTTTCTCGATTGAAACGGGCATGAGTTTCCTCCCTCGACTCTCATGGCCCAAGGGAAACCCGTTTTTCTTTATCTGTCGCCTCTAACGCGGCGGCACTTAGCTGTTGCGCTGCGCCCTCAGCTTGGCGAAATAATCCAGCCGCTTTTTCAGCTCGCGCTCAAAACCACGCTCAACCGGTTGGTACAGCACCGGTCGTTCCATGGTTTCAGGGAAGTAATTCTGGCCGGAAAACCCGTCATCTTGATCGTGGTCGTACTTGTATCCCGCTCCAAAGCCCTGCTTTTTCATCAGGGTCGTGGGCGCGTTCAGAATGTGCATCGGCGGCGGTTCGCTGCCCGAGCGGCGGGCCAGCTCGCGGGCTGCCTTATACCCCGCATAGGCTCCGTTCGACTTGGGTGCCAGCGCCAGATAGACAACGGCCTGCGCTAGTGCCAGTTCCCCCTCGGGGCTACCGATTCGTTCGTAGACTTCCCACGCATGCAGGGCCAGCGCCTGTGCCTGCGGGTCGGCCAGGCTGATATCCTCGACCGCCATGATGGTCAGGCGGCGGGCGATATAGCGGGGATCTTCCCCCCCCTCCAGCATCCGCGCAAACCAGTACAACGCCGCATCCGGGTCCGATCCGCGAACAGATTTATGCAGAGCCGAGATCAGGTTATAATGCTCGTCGCCCGATTTGTCGTACTTCGCCGCGCGACGCATCAGCCGGGTGGACAGCGCCTCGGTGTCCAGTGGCGCATCCACCTTCCACGCCGCGATCTGTTCGATCAGGTTCAGCAAGGCCCGCCCGTCACCATCCGCCATTTCCTGCAGCGCTTCGCGGGCAGACCCCGTGAGTGGCAGCGCGCGGTCCAACTCTTTCTCGGCCCGCTGGGTCAGCCGCTCCAGATCGGCAAGGCTGAGACGTTCCAGCACCAGAACCTGCGCCCTACTGAGAACAGCGGCATTCAACTCAAAAGAGGGGTTCTCGGTGGTTGCCCCGACCAGCAGGATCGTCCCGTCCTCCATATGCGGAAGGAACCCGTCCTGCTGGGCTTTGTTGAATCGGTGAATCTCATCCACAAACAGCAGTGTGCCCTGCCCGTTCTGACGGCGGATCTTGGCGGCTTCGAACACTTTTTTCAGATCCGGCACACCGGTGAAGATCGCACTGATCTGAACGAAGTGCAGATCGGTCTCCTGCGCTAACAGACGCGCGATGGTGGTTTTCCCCACGCCCGGAGGCCCCCAGAACACCAGACTCGACAAGCTGCCCGACGCCAGCATGACGCCAAGCGGCGCGTCTGGACCCAACACCTGCTCCTGCCCAATGACTTCGGCCAGCGTTTTCGGCCGCAATCGATCTGCCAGTGGGCGATGCGCGGGTGGCGCGGGTTCGGATGCCCCGGTGTCGAACAGGTCGCTCATGGTTTTACAACCGGAACCGCAGGGATACCGATCGTCCCCCGCGCAGAACATCAAAGTTCAGCCTGCGTCCCGGATCGGTCAGCGCGTCGACTACATCCTGCGGGTGGGCAATCTGGGTGCCGTTGATGCTGTTGACTACATCTCCTGCGCGCAGCCCGGAGCGACCACCATATCGCCCCGCATCCACCACGACCACGCCGGACTGTGACAGCACCAGCCCCATCCGTGAAATCACTGCCGGATTGATGCGCGAAATTGTAAGGCCGGGCATAACGGTCCGATCATCCAGCGTCGTTTCCTCGGCCGCCGGGGTTTCGGGCGCCTCGATCAGGGCCACCTCGACCTCGGCGCTCTCATCACTGCGTAGCCGCGTTACGACCGAGGTACCGCCGACACCGGCCACGGACATGCGGAACTTCATCTCGGCTGGAGAATTCACCTCGTCTCCGTCCACATGGGTAACCACGTCGCCCACACGCAGCCCGGCCTCGGCCAAAGGGCTGAGCGGGTGCAAGTCAGAAATCACAACGCCCAAAGGGATCACCAAACCCAACGACTCGGCGATATCGGCGCTCATATGCTGGCCTGCCATTCCGGCCCAGGGGCTGATGAAGCTGTCATTGCCTTGCTGCGCCTGCCGCAGGAACTCTGCCACCAGATTTGCGGGGATCGCAAAGCCTATACCGTTCGAACCGCCCGATCGGGTCAGAATAGCAGTGTTGATCCCGATCAGGTCGCCGTTCACGTCGATCAAGGCTCCACCGGAGTTCCCCGGATTGATTGCCGCGTCGGTCTGAATGAAATAGCCACGCGCATTGCCGGTCGCGGCCCCCGTTCGTGCAAGCCCCGAGATGATGCCCGACGACACGGTCTGCCCCACCCCAAACGGGTTGCCGATGGCCAATGCCAACTCCCCTACTTCAACGTGATCCGAGTCGCGCAATTGCAGGAACGGCAAGTTATCTGCTTCTTCCAGCCGCAGAATGGCGATATCGCTTTCCTTATCGCCCAACACGACCTGTGCCGAAAACTCCCGCCGATCCGTCGTCACCACTCGAATTTCCGTGGCCGTACCAACCACGTGATAGTTTGACACAACGTAGCCGTCCGAAGACAGGATCACACCCGAACCCAGCGAGTTCTGCACCCGCGGGCGTGGTTCGCCAAAGCCGCCGCCAAAGAAATCCTGAAAGAACGGGTCTGAGAAGAACGGGTTCGCCCGCCCCTGTCGCACAATCTTGGCATAGATATTAACGACTGCTGGCGAGGCCTCTTTGACCACCGGTGCAAAGCCTATGCTGATTTCGGCCTTGGATTGTGGAACGCGGGTTTCAGCCGTGGCAAAGGAAGCGCAGGCAACGGAAAGTGCAATAAGTGTCGCGCGGAGCATTCTAACCTCAACGTACAGAGTTGAGATGGATATGCGTCCCCGCGAAACGTAATGCAAGCACGGGATTGAGGTTCAATCCAGCGGCGCGTGGAGCCGGGTGCCCTTCGTAATGATCCCACCCCTGTTGCCGACTTCGATTGTGCCATAGCGTTGTCGGAACACGTCCGGCAGTTCCCGGTCTCCCTCGGGTGACAGCCAAAGTCGGAAAAGGTGACGCCGCTCAGCCGGATCCGGCCAATCGGTGAACCCTGTGCGGTCATGCAGTTGGGAATGATTGTAAACGAACTGCATATCGCCGGGCTGCAACCGCATGGTCAGGTGCAAATCCGGATCATTGGCCAGTGCATCGAACGTGTCCAACGCCGCGATGTGATCCGGTGTCAGTTGCATGGCTTCTGGAAACCGTTGCGCGCTGTCGATGTATTGGCGCTGATAGAACACGGTCAGCTTGCCGTCGTGCCAGTTGAACGGAGGGATTGTCATGAAGGGCTGCATTCCTTCGGGCACTTCGCCCCTGCGGTCGGTCGCAAGGGGATCGAACAGCAGTTGCAGCAGATCAGGGCACTCGGCCCGCATCCGATTGTAGATGGTTTCTGCACTGACCAGCAGAGAGTCTCCACCCTTTTTAGCGTCCCTCAAACACATCAAACCGACAATGTCGGCACTGTCCGTGTGAAAGGTCTGGCGCTCATGGGTCTGGTAAATCCGTGTATTCGGATCACTTGCATCTGCACCTACGTCCCGAACATGCCCCAGAATATGCCCCTGCGCGTTCTGCGAGCGCGCCGACCCCAGATGCGCACCGACACCACAAAAGATCGCTGCCGCCATTTCCTGCGAATAGGCCTGCACCGGCAGGCCGCGGATCACCTCGAACCCGATCCCGTTTATAAGCTTGTCACGAAGTTTAATCAGGTGCCCGTCCAGACGTTTCAGTGGGAATTCTGACTTTGTGATCTCACCGATATCTCGCCCAAGGCTCAAGTAGTGGCGGGCGGCTTGTTCAAGATCGGCGATATCGTCAGGTCCTAGGTCGACGATCCATTCCTTCTGCCGTTCGACCATTTCCCGTCCGGTCCAGACGGACGGCCCTGTAAGTTCGGCAGGTATTTCAGACAGTGTCATGATCAGTCCTCCACGCTTGATATACAGCGTGGCGCGGGGTGGCTGCCACTTCATTCCCGGAAATCAACGCAATTTGTCCAAAAGCGACACCAGTCGCATACAAAAAACCCCCGCGTCCGAAACGCGGGGGTCGAAATCAGAAAGCCGGGCTTTCTTATTCTTCGTCTGCTGCCTCTTCGGCGGCAACGCGGGCCTTGTCGGCCGCGCCTTTGGCGTCGACGTCACGATCAACGAATTCGATGATCGCCATCGGAGCCATGTCGCCATAGCGGAAGCCAGCTTTCAGGATGCGGACGTAACCGCCCTGACGCTCGGCGTAGCGGGGGCCCAGAACTTCGAACAGCTTTGCGACGTCTTTGTCTTCTTTCAGCTGTGCTGCGGCCTGGCGACGGGCGTGCAGGTCGCCGCGCTTGCCCAGAGTGACCAGCTTTTCGATGATCGGACGCAGTTCTTTTGCCTTCGGCAGAGTCGTTTTGATTTGCTCATGCTCGATGAGCGAGCCAGCCATGTTCGCAAACAGCGCCTTGCGGTGCTCATGAGTACGGTTCAGGCGGCGGTAACCACGTGCGTGACGCATTTTCTAGTTCCTTCTTTCGCGTTTTGCTTTGTCTGGCCGGCGATGCGTGTCACCGGCTCTCCTTGGGGCGGAAGTGCCCATACAGTCCCCGGCAGCCCGGGCATTGGGGAAGACGCGCTTAGAACGCGTCTTCGAATTTCTTCGCCAGATCTTCGATGTTGTCGGGCGGCCAATCCTCGACATCCATGCCGAGGTGCAGACCCATGCCGGACAGCACTTCTTTGATCTCGTTCAGCGACTTGCGGCCGAAGTTCGGGGTGCGCAGCATCTCGGCTTCGGTCTTCTGGATCAGATCGCCGATGTAGACGATGTTGTCGTTCTTCAGGCAGTTTGCCGAACGGACCGACAATTCCAGCTCGTCCACTTTCTTCAGCAGCAGCGGGTTGAACTCCAGACCGTCGTCTTCGTCCTGGCGGCCAGCCGCTTCGGGCTCGTCGAAGTTCACGAAGATCGACAGCTGGTCCTGCAGGATACGCGCGGCAAAGGCCAGCGCGTCTTCCGGGGTAATCGAACCATCGGTTTCGATCTTCAGGGTCAGTTTGTCATAGTCCAGAACCTGACCTTCACGGGTCGGCTGAACGTCATAGGCAACCTTTTTGACCGGCGAATAGATCGCGTCGATCGGGATCAGACCGATAGGAGCATCTTCCGGCTTGTTTTTCTCAGCCGAGACGTAGCCCTTGCCGGTGTTG
The DNA here is from genome assembly GCF_040329455.1 of Ruegeria sp. SCP11. Taxonomy (NCBI): domain Bacteria; kingdom Pseudomonadati; phylum Pseudomonadota; class Alphaproteobacteria; order Rhodobacterales; family Roseobacteraceae; genus Ruegeria; species Ruegeria sp. SCP11. The sequence continues at coordinate 43,761 of NZ_JBDZYG010000014.1, forward strand.
ACGGTCAGTTCCATGAACAGGTCGGCGCCATCGTCCAGGTGGCAGATGACGTGATCGCGGTTCAGAACCTCGATACCGGCGCTCTCGCTGATGTCACCGGCGGTAACAACTGCGGGGCCTTTGGCATTGATCGACAGGCGCTTGGGGCCTTCGACTTCCATGCGCAGGGCCACCTGCTTGAGGTTCAGGATGATGTCGGTGACGTCTTCACGAACGCCTGCAACCGAGGAGAACTCGTGCAGAACGTTGTCGATCTGAACGCTGGTGATGGCCGCGCCTTGCAACGAGCTCATCAGAACGCGGCGCAGCGCGTTGCCCAGGGTCAGACCAAAACCACGCTCCAGCGGCTCGGCAACCAGAGTTGCCTGACGCGCAGGGTCGTTGCCCGGCTTGCCTTCCAACTGGGTCGGCTTGATCAATTCTGCCCAATTCTTATGGATCATGTAATCCCTCCATTCCTGTCCGCGCCCCATGACCAACAAGGTGCAGACGCCCGAGGTTCAAAATGACGTGCTGGGGCCGTGCAAAAACACAGCCCCAGCTCAATTCAAAATCGCTTAGACGCGGCGACGCTTCGGCGGGCGGCAGCCGTTGTGAGCAATCGGGGTCACGTCCCGGATCGACGTGATGTTGAAGCCCACAGCAGCCAGCGCGCGCAGAGCCGATTCACGGCCCGAACCGGGGCCCTGAACTTCGACTTCCAGCGTCTTGACGCCATGTTCCTGCGCCTTCTTGCCTGCGTCTTCTGCAGCCATCTGAGCGGCGTAGGGTGTCGATTTCCGCGATCCCTTGAAGCCCATGGTACCGGCAGACGACCACGAGATGGCGTTGCCCTGCACGTCCGAGATCAGGATCTTGGTGTTGTTGAAGGTCGAGTTCACATGGGCGACGCCCGATGCGATGTTCTTACGCTCTTTGCGCTTAACGCGAGTCTTATCACGTGCCATCAGTCAGACCCTCCCTTATTTCTTCTTACCAGCGATGGCCTTTGCGGGGCCTTTGCGGGTACGAGCATTGGTGTGGGTACGCTGACCGCGAACCGGCAGGTTACGGCGGTGACGCAGACCGCGATAGCAGCCCAGGTCCATCAGGCGCTTGACGTTCATCTGAACTTCACGACGCAGGTCACCTTCGACGGTGAAGTTTTCGTCGATGTATTCGCGGATTTTCAGAACTTCGGCGTCGGACAGTTCGTTGACGCGACGGGTCGCTTCAATGCCCACGGCTTCGCAGATCGCTTTAGCCGAGGTGTTGCCGATACCGGTGATATATGTGAGGGCGATAGGTACCCGCTTTGCAGTCGGGATGTTTACGCCGGCAATACGTGCCACGTGTCACTTTCCTTTTCGTTGCGGTTCCGTAACTCCAGAACCTTTTTTCACAACGCTTTACCGTGGCAGTGAGGCCAGAGGGTTCAGCATTATTCGAGGTGGTCGGGGCATTTGGGACGAATCCCGCATGCGGTCTTGATTCCCTAAGGGGATGGGGGTCGATATGGGCTTTTGGTGGGGCCGTCAAGCCCCAACCTGAAGTCAGCTCAGAATCGCCTCGATCGAGGCAGTGACTTCTTCAATACTGGCCAGACCATTGACCGGGCGCAGATCACCTTTGGCGTGGTAATACCCAATCAGCGGCGCGGTCTTTTTGTAATACTCCATCAGACGAATACGAACGCTTTCCTCGTTGTCGTCTGCCCGCACAGGTTTGCCAGCGGCACGCGCTTCCTCGGCCCGGTTGACGATGCGCTCGACCAGCGTTTCGTCGTCGACGCGCATTTCGATCACTGTGTGCAGCGACTGACCTAGCTTGGTCAGCAACGCCGCCAAAGCGTCGGCTTGCGCCAAGGTGCGAGGGAAGCCGTCGAAGATAAAGCCTGCACCCTTTTCGGTCATCAGCTTTTCTTCGATCAAGCCGATCACGATCTCGTCGGTGACCAGCTTGCCCGCATCCATGATCTCGGCAACCTTCAAGCCCATTTCTGTGCCGGAGGTCTTTGCCTCGCGTAGCATGTCGCCAGTGCTCAGTTGAACCATGCCACGGGTCTCAACCAGATGCTGCGCTTGCGTGCCTTTGCCAGCCCCCGGGGGGCCAAGAAGAATAATATTCATCGACGAGAGGGTCCCTTCCTGCCGCGTTTTTTACCCTTGCCGCGCAGCTGGGACTTTTCGATCAGCCCTTCGTATTGATGCGCCAGCAGGTGGCTCTGGACCTGTTGGATCGTGTCCATGGTCACCGAGACGATAATCAGAACCGAGGTGCCGCCGAAATAGAACGGAATGGCAAACTGGTTCCGGAGGATTTCAGGCAACAGACAGACCGCCGCCAAATAGGCCGAACCCAGAACCAGCACGCGGTTGACCACGTATTCCAGATACTCGGCGGTTTTCTTGCCCGGACGGATACCCGGCACAAAGCCATTCTGCTTTTTCAGATTGTCCGCCACATCGTCCGGCTTGAACGACACGTTGAACGTGTAGAAATAGGCAAAGAAGACGATCATCGACGCGAAGAACAACAGGTACAACGGCTGTCCAGGGCCAAAGTTGGCCAGCAGCCACGACATCACCGGCCCATTGGTTGCGCCCGAAGAGAAGGTCGAGATCGTAACCGGCAACAGCAGCAGCGAACTGGCAAAGATTGCCGGGATAACACCCGCCGGGTTCACTTTGACCGGCAGGTGGCTAGAGCCGCCTTCATAGATCTTCATACCGGCCTGACGGCGCGGATACTGGATGTGAATCTTGCGCAGGGCGCGCTCCATGAACACCACAAAGGTGATCACGGCGATGACCATCACGATCACGCCAACGATCACGGCGGGGCTGATGGCACCCGAACGGCCCGAGGCAAAGAACTGCGCCAGAGCGGCCGGAATCTCGGCGATGATGCCGACGAAGATGATCAACGAGATACCGTTGCCGATGCCGCGTGCGGTGATCTGTTCACCCAGCCACATCAGGAACATGGTGCCGCCAACCAGAGTGATCATGGTCGACAGGCGGAAGAACATGCCCGGATCGGTCGCCAGATCGCCCGATTCCAGCGAAACCGCCAGACCATAGGCCTGAACAGTGGCCAGCGCCACGGTGCCGAAACGGGTGTATTGGTTGATTTTCTTGCGGCCCTGCTCGCCCTCTTTCTTGAGTTGCTCAAGCGCAGGAACCATCGACGTCAGCAGCTGTACGATGATCGAGGCCGAAATGTAGGGCATGATGCCGAGGGCAAAGATACCCATCCGCCCCAGCGCCCCGCCGGTGAACATCGAAACCATGCCGCCGATGCCCTGCCCCGCCTGCTCCATGAACTCACGCAGAGCCTGACCGTCGATCCCCGGCACCGGAATAAAGGTGCCCAGACGATAGACGATCAGCAAACCCAGCGTGAACAGGATGCGGTTGCGCAGATCGGTGGCTTTGCCAAGGGCAGCCCAGCTTGTATTGGCTGCCATTTGTTCTGCTGCTGATACCATAAATCGGTCTCTCTTATGAAAACGCCGCCCGGAACCGTTTTCCGGCTCGGGCGGCGTCTGGGAAAACTCTGAGGACTATGTAAGCGGGTCTTCGCCCGCTCACAAGCGCTTACTCTACCGCAGCAGCTTTTGTGACCGTCAGTGAACCGCCCGCTTTTTCAACTGCCTCAACGGCAGCCTTCGAAGCACCAGTGACTTCCAGGTTCACTTTGGCGCTGATTTCGCCCTTGGCCAGAACGCGAACACCGTCCAGCTTGCGACGGACCAGACCGGATGCAACCAGTGCGTCCTCGGTGATCGCAGCTTTGGCGTCCAGCTTGCCGGCATCGACGAACTTCTGGATCAGGCCCAGGTTGATGACGGCGAATTCCTTGCGGTTCGGCTTGTTGAAGCCACGCTTGGGCAGGCGTTGGTACAGCGGCATCTGGCCACCTTCATAGCCATTGATGGCCACACCCGAACGGGATTTCTGGCCTTTGATACCACGGCCACCCATTTTACCTTTGCCGGAACCGGGACCACGGCCAACGCGGGTCCGTTTCGGTGCGGCGCCAGGATTGTCGCGCAATTCGTGCAGTTTCATTTCGCTTCTCCTAAGCCGGATGTGACCCCCGAAGCGTGATGGGCCAAACGCGGCATTTCTTGGTTATGATTCTCATGGGCGGAAACCCACCGGAGCGCTCTACAGCGTTGCGACCTCAGTTGCAAGGTTTGTTGTATTACAGAGCCAAAAACCAAAAGAGGCGCCAAATGGCGCCTCTGGGTGAGTGGTGGTTTGCAATTTTACGAGCAGTAAACGTGGTCCCGTGCGATGTCTTTAATATCGCAGCGGCGCACACCGATGTCGTTCAGTTCGCGGTCGGTCAGACCTTGCAGTTCCGAATAGGTGCGGTTGTACTCGGCGCGCAGGGTATAGGCTTCTTTTGCCTTTGCGATGAAGCGGGTCAGGCGCTCGGTCAAAGAGGCGCCGGTATGAGTGGTTGTTGCTGTATAAGCCATATCTGAATTCCTTTCCTGATCGGGGCGAATTCCCCGACGTTGCTTTGTTTGTTCCTGTTTGGGACAGAGGGCAGATAAGGCCGGCGGATAGCGCCAACAACCGAAGTTTCGGTCTATCCGATATGCATTGGGGGAATGGCCCAGCACCCTTGACACTCGGCACCACTTACGACTTTGGGCAGCTTTGCGGACAATGCGGACAGTCACAAAATAAAGAAACTGTTCTACTCCGCCAGGTATGTGCGAGAGTATTCATGCCATTAGTTTTGGAAGTATTACCGAATGACTCGTTCAGAGATCGTGGTTCGACCAATGTCAGAAGCAGACATTGGTGAAATGTCTAAGCTGATTGGCGATGTTTTTAGCAGGCGAGATCCTCCCGCCGTTGTAACTAAATTCTCGCCCGAAAAGCTGGAGAAGATCGCCTTACTATTTGGATCAAAATCTGCAAAAGAAGGTTTGTCGTCTGTCGCTCTTGATGAAGTTTCTGGTGAAATAGTTGGCGCCGTTTTGGCACATGATTTCGGTCACCCGCCCCCTGATGGAATTGACGCAGTGGATTTGGGCTCTGAACCAGTCATCACGCTAATTGACGAGCTGGAATGCTTTTTTTCGAAGACACACGACATTCAGGCAGAAAAATTTCTTCATATATTTATGATCGCCGTGCGCGATGATTTCTCAAGAAAAGGAATTGCGCAAAGTTTGCTGGACTCCTGTTTAAGCCAAGCAAGGAAATCCGGCTACCGGATCGCTTTCGCCGAAGCGACAAACCGGTTTTCACAAAGCATGTTTTTGAAAGCGGGCTTCGCCGGCATTCATTCGATTAGGTATGAAGACTTCGAACTCAACGGGCGGCGACCTTTTCTGGATATCACGAACGAGGGGGCTTGTGTACTAGTGGAACTCGATCTTTCGGCGTAAATCTTATTTTTTGAAGGAGAAAAAGCGAATTAGTCTACTTTGGGCTCAAAGCAGACAATTACTACAAATACGAAAACGCCCCCGAAAATTCGGAGGCGTTTCTTTGTTCGATGGAAGTCGCGGTTAGCCGCGCTCTTCTACGATCTCAACCAGATGCGGGATCTTGTTGATCATGCCGCGTACCGAAGGGGTATCTTCCAGCTCACGGGTTTTGTGCATCTTGTTCAGGCCCAGGCCGATCAGGGTTGCGCGCTGTTCGGCGGGGCGGCGGATCGGGGAACCGACCTGCTTGACGACGATGGTTTTTGCCATGGGTCGCTCTCCTTATGCTTCTGCTTCAGCAGCAGCCGGCGCTTCATCCCGCTTGGGCAGGATGTCGGCAACCTTTTTGCCACGACGTGCGGCAACCGAACGCGGGCTCTGCTCTTTCTGCAGGCCGTTGATGGTGGCGCGGATCATGTTGTACGGGTTCTGCGAGCCAAGCGACTTGGAAACAACGTCCTTAACGCCCAGCATTTCGAAAACAGCACGCATCGGACCACCGGCGATGATACCAGTACCTTCAGGTGCGGTGCGCATAACCACTTTACCAGCGCCGTGACGGCCCTCGATGTCGTGGTGCAGAGTACGACCTTCGCGCAGTTGCACGCGGATCATCTGACGCTTGGCTTGTTCAGTCGCCTTGCGGATGGCCTCAGGTACTTCTTTCGCTTTACCTTTGCCAAAGCCGACGCGGCCTTTCTGATCGCCGACAACCACCAGAGCGGCGAAGCCAAAGCGCTTACCACCTTTTACGGTTTTCGACACGCGGTTGATTGCGACCAGACGATCTGCAAATTCCGGTGCTTCTTCACGGTCGCGGCCACGGCCCCGACGGTTTTCACGTTCTGCCATTTGGCATCCCTTTTCTCATGTGGCGCATACGGCGCCGTTTAATTCAATCCAAGTGAGCTCCGACTGTTGGCGAGGCCCCCGGATCATCGGGGCAGCCGCAAAGCTGCCCGCAGGTCTTAGATCTTCAGACCACCTTCACGCGCGGCGTCGGCAACTGCCTTCACCTTGCCGTGGAACAGGAAGCCACCACGATCGAAATAGGCCTCTTCGACGCCTGCCTTTTTGGCACGCTCGGCGATGGCCGCACCGACTTTCGCCGCTGCTTCGACGTTGTTCTTGCCAACAACACCCAGATCTTTTTCCAGGGTCGAGGCCGAGGCCAGGGTCACGCCACGAACGTCGTCGATCAGCTGAACGCTGATGTTCTTGTTCGAACGGTGAACCGACAGGCGTACACGGCCGGCGTTGACTTTGCGAAGTTTGTTCCGAACGCGCAGGCGGCGCTTCAGAAACAGGGTTCTTTTGCTGTTTGCCATTGTCTGCGTCCTTACTTCTTCTTGCCTTCCTTGCGGAAGATGAACTCGCCCTTGTAGCGGATGCCCTTGCCTTTGTACGGCTCGGGACGGCGCCATTCGCGGATTTTGGCCGCGACTTCGCCCACCTGCTGCTGGTCGATACCTTCCACAACGATCTCGGTCTGCTTCGGTGCGGTGATGGTGACACCTTCCGGAGCAGTGAAATCAACATCGTGGCTGTAGCCCAGGTTCAGCTTCAGGGTGTTGCCCTGCATCTGCGCCCGGTAACCAACACCCTGGATCTCCAGCTCTTTTTTGAAGCCCTGGGTCACACCGGTTACCAGGTTGGCAACCATGGTGCGGCTCATGCCCCACTGCTGGCGGGCACGCTTGGACATGCCACGGGGGTCGATCTTGACCACGTTGTCTTCAACCGACAGCGTAACGTCGTCGGTGGCGGTGAAGCTGCGGGTGCCTTTTGGACCTTTCACTTCGATGGTCTGGCCGGACACAGTGGCGGTAACGCCGCTGGGCAGCTCGACCGGTTTTTTACCAATACGAGACATTGCAGACCTCCTTAGAAGACGGTGCAGAGCACTTCGCCGCCAACATTGTTGGAGCGAGCGTTTGCGTCCGACATCACACCTTTCGGAGTGCTGACAATCGACACGCCCAGACCCTGACGGACCTGCGGGATGTCATTGACGCCCATGTACACGCGACGACCGGGCTTCGAGACCCGCTTCAGTTCGCGAATAACAGGGGTGCCTTCGTAGTACTTCAGGCTGATTTCGATGGCCGGATGACCGTTTTCACCGGTCGTCTTTTCATAGCCACGGATGTAACCTTCGTCCGCCAGCACGTCCAGAACCCAACCGCGCAGCTTGGAAGCCGGGGTGGAAACGGTGGACTTGCCGCGCATTTGCGCGTTGCGGATACGGGTGAGCATATCGCCGATAGGATCATTCATATCTATGTCTCCCTTACCAGCTCGATTTCACCATGCCGGGGATCTGACCAGCAGAACCCAGCTCGCGCAGCGCGATACGGCTGACCTTCAGCTTACGGTAGTAAGCGTGAGGACGACCGGTCAGCTGACAACGGTTGTGCAGACGGGTAGCCGAGCTGTTGCGCGGCAGTTTCGCCAATTTCAGACGCGCTTTGAAACGCTCTTCCATCGGGCGGCTCTCGTCATTCGCGATTTCTTTCAGCTCGGCACGCTTTGCGGCATATTTGGCCACCAGGCGTTCGCGCTTCTTCTCGCGTTCGATCATTGCTTTTTTAGCCATGTCTCAATCCTCCCGGCGCTTAAGCGTTGAACGGCATGTTGAATGCTTTCAACAGTGCCTTTGCTTCAGCGTCGGTCTTCGCTGTGGTGGCAATTACGATGTCCATGCCCCAAACCTCGTCGACCTTGTCGAAGTCGATTTCCGGGAACACGATGTGTTCTTTCATGCCCATGGCAAAGTTGCCCTGACCATCGAAAGACGGCTTAACACCACGGAAGTCACGAACGCGCGGCATCGCGATGGTGATCAGACGATCCAGGAATTCGTACATCCGGTCACCGCGCAGGGTCACTTTCGCGCCCAGCGGCATGTCTTCACGGACGCGGAAACCCGCGATCGACTTCTTCGCCTTGGTTGCAACGGCCTGTTGACCAGCAATCGCAGTCAGATCTTCGACAGCGGCTTTCGCTTTCTTCGAGTCTTTGACCGCCTCAGCACCACAACCGATGTTCAGAACGATCTTTTCCAGCTTGGGCAGCTGCATGTCGTTCTTGTAGCCGAACTCTTCTTTCAGAGCGGCACGGATGGTTTCAACGTACTGAGCTTTCAGACGCGGGGTGTAGGTTGCGTTATCAAGCATCGATCACGTCCCCTGTGGTCTTGGCGAAGCGCACTTTCTTGTCACCTTCCATGCGGAAGCCAACGCGGGTTGCTTTACCGTTCTTGTCCAGCAGCGCCAGGTTCGACAGCTCGATCGGGTTTGCCTGAGGCAGGCGACCACCTTGCGAGGTTTGCGACTGGCGGGTGTGGCGGATGGCGATGTTGATGCCGTCGACAACAGCTTTACCGGCTTTCGGGTCAACTGAGGTGATAGTACCCTCTTTGCCCTTGTCCTTGCCGGCCAGCACGACGACCTTGTCGCCTTTGCGGAGTTTAGCAGCCATGATTACAGCACCTCCGGAGCCAGCGAGATGATTTTCATGAAGTTCTTGCCGCGCAGTTCACGAACAACCGGGCCAAAGATACGGGTACCTACGGGCTCGTTGTTGTTGTTCAGGATGACGGCGGCGTTGCGATCGAAACGGATCGCGGTGCCGTCTTCACGACGGACTTCCTTGGCGGTGCGTACGACGACGGCCTTGCGGACGTCACCTTTCTTTACGCGGCCGCGCGGGATGGCTTCCTTCACCGAGACGACAATGATGTCGCCGACGGAGGCGTATTTACGCTTGGAACCACCCAGGACCTTGATGCACTGAACTCGGCGTGCGCCGGAGTTGTCAGCGACATCCAGATTGGTCTGCATCTGGATCATGTGGTTTCTCCCGACCTGTGGGGGCTGGTCTGGTTAGATCCCCCAGGGTTTCGACAAATGGAAAAATCCCGGAAGCTTACGCTTCCAGAACTTCCCAACGTTTCGTCTTCGATTTCGGCGCGCATTCGATGATGCGTACGGTGTCGCCGACCTTGAAGGCGTTCTTTTCGTCGTGAGCCCGGTACTTCTTGGACTTACGAACGGTTTTGTGCAGCAGCGGGTGCTTGAAACGGCGCTCGACCAGAACAGTTACAGTCTGCTCGTTTGCGTCGCTTGTTACGGTGCCGGACAGGATACGCTTGGGCATCTGATTACTCCTCGGATGCCGCAGCAGCGGCCTTTTCGTTCAGAATGGTTTTGACGCGGGCAGCGTTGCGGCGGGCCGCTTTGATGCCGGCAGTGTTTTCCAGCTGACCGGTTGCCTGTTGAAAGCGCAGGTTAAAGCTTTCTTTCTTCAGGTTGGCCAGTTCCTCGCGGAGCTGGTCCGGGGTCTTGTCACGCAGTTCTTGGGCGTTCATCGCCTTTTTCCTTTGCTCAAAACACCAGAAGGCCCCCTGACAGGGTCACCTTGGACCTGGTGGATGAATGATAGACATGCGAATCCCCCGACTCGGCCGGGGGACTTGCAGGATGCCGCCGTATAAGGGTTTAGGGGGTGGGTGGCAAGGGAAAGTTTGTCTTTGACCAGACGTCCTACTTTGCGCTCAAAATAGCTTCAGTTCATCGACATTGGCAAATCAATATAGTTTTTTGCGGATACCGCTCTCAAACATGAATTCGAAAAATCAATGAGCACTAGAACACACAAACCTACGGTAACTTGGGATCCCAGCGCGGATCTAAAGATACTGCGCAAGCTTGAACGGGAAGGATATGTTGAGCTTTGGGCGGTAAAAATTGAAGCTGCAATATCTACCAAGAAGATCCCAAATGATCGCAAAAGGTTGCCAACGGCAATTATCGGCAGTCAGTTCGCGACGATTGGAGAAAAACCTGGAAATGCAAAAATCGCTTCTGATGGGACACCCTACGATAGAATAAACGCGGTATTGGGACCCGGCCACCACGCGGACACGTTACATCTGGAAGATCATATAGTGAGCGGTCGCGATCTTTTTGCGACAAGCGATACCGACTTTCTAAAGCACCGAGAGCAGCTTGAAATGGAATTCGATATTAGAATTATGACCGCTCAGGAAATCGCTGAGGCACTAAGGTACAGAGCGAGCATCTAGTCTTTGCTCTGAACTGGGCTCCGCCCGTTCGCCCCTCAATCGCTCCACTGGAGCGATTGCCGCTACGCGGACCGGGGCTCACTCCCACTTATAATAAAACTCACCGAAATCCGCTCTTCCTAGGCCATGTTCATCGGCACCTCGTGGCGCAGTCAACCTTCCAATAGCAGGACATCCCTCACCTGGGGCTTCATGTGGATGAACAACTGCAAATCCCGCCGGGCGCCTTTCAAACGCGCCGGCGCAGCCATCATGCGACCTGAGCGGGGGTTTTCAAGTTTCAGAGCACTTGCCTCTTCGGGCATCGCCACATAGGTCGTACCCGAGATCACACTGTGCAGAGGCAGGTGGCTGGACTGCCTCCCGCCTTCGGGCAGGATATTGATACACAGGTCTTCGAGCTTCAGTTCGCCCCTACCCAGATCGAACTCTAAATCCTTGGCAAAGGTAGCCACATGCTGATCCTGCGCCGCGACCAGATTGGCGAAGACTGTTCCCATACTCAAAGCAACCACCCGTTACATGCCTGCATCTACTACCATTCAAATGGCTTTAGGCTTCGTGCATGACCACTTCGCGTGTGTTATCTGCGAAAGAAGATCGTCAACTCCCCACCTGATCAGGACTCCGGTATGGTCAATATCAACAATATAAGCATGGTTTCAGCTTCGGTTGATGGCAACAATGTTGGCATTACAGGTGGCGGCAACGCGGAATTGGAAACCTGGACGCTCGACGACATTGACTTTACAAACTACGATGGGACCGTGTCCATTGTTATGGATTTCGACGCCACAATTAACGGCGATGGCTCTCCTTTCACAATTGTAGACGCAGGGAATACGTCTGATTTCGGCGGCACCCTTACTGTGAATTCAGCCACCGGCGTCTACACTTTCACATTTGACACCGCAGATTCGGACGTTGTTTTCGGTGCTCAGGTCACATTTGCCGTCTCGGGCGAAGGAGACGCCAGCGACACCGTTTTCATAAATTTTGTTTGCTTTGCCGAGAACACACTGATCGATACGCCCGAAGGTTTGCGACCTGTCGAAACGCTCAGAGTTGGTGATCGAGTTAATACACTGGAGAATGGTCCCAAACCGATTATGTGGATTGGTTCTCGTACTCTCAGCAGCGAAGAGCTTGCCGATCATACGCATCTGAGACCAATCTGCATTCGAGCAGGATCACTTGGCCCGACTCAACCCTCGTCCGATTTGACCGTTTCGCCACAGCACCGGGTCTTCATATCCAACGCGTCCGTTCAGCTCTTGTTCGGCCTTGATGAAGCGTTGGTTCCGGCGAAAGGCTTGCTCGACGGACACTCTGTTGTTGAAAGCAATTGCAACAGCGTCACTTATTACCACATCATGTTCGATAAGCATGAAATTCTGTTCTCAAACGGAGCATGGAGTGAAAGTTTCTACCCCGGCGCAACCGCGACCGACAGCTTGAGCGATGCCACCCGCGAGGAGTTGTTCGAACTTTTTCCTGAGTTACGAAACAATGCCAGTATTTGGGCTACTGCGGCTCCTGTTCTTACCAGAAACGAAACCCGCGCCTTGGTGTGCATTCAACAAGCGAAATCGCCAACGGCACACTGATGACCTCCAGATCCATGCCTGAGCCATCGTCGGAATTTCCAAGCCCTGAAAAACAGCGGATTATGGGGGAATTTCTATTTCTCGCAATGCGCAGCAACTTGTATCAGGGGCTGCCGCTTGCCAAGTTTCGCGCGGCATTTGAGCCGGCCATAGACAACAAGCAGTTTCAGATTTTTCGCTTTCAGGATGTACCGCGTGGACTTTTGACTTGGGCTCGGCTCACCACGGACGCAGATCGTCGCTTTATCAGTGGCGAGGGGCTGTCAGCAGCCGACTGGTGTGCAGGCGACAGATTTTGGATCGTGGACCTGATTGCCCCGTACAAAGGCATTGGGACTATGATGTCCCGATGGATCAGAAAGCCAGGAAATCTGCCAACCCGAGAATGTAGCTTTTTGCGCGCCGACCCGGTCGATAAGACCGTAAAGAAAATCGTTCGCGTCAATCTTGATGCGCCAAAAGGTCAGAGAATTTGGGTTGAGCGCCCAGCCTCCCGCCGAGAGAACTAATAGCAGATGCTGCTTGGGCCCTTAGCGTGACCTTCCCTACTCCCACTTGTAATTGAAACTGACCGAAATCCGCTCTTCCTCGGCCATGTTCATCGGCACTTCGTGGCGCAGCCAGCTTTCCCAAAGCAGGACATCCCCAACTTTCGGCTTCATATAGATGAACGGCTGTAGGTCGCGTCGCCCGCCTTTAAGGCGCGTCGGCGCGGCCATCATTCGGCCTGAACGGGGGTCTTCCAGCTTCAACGCGCTGGTACCTTCGGGCATCGACACATAGGTCGTGCCCGAGATCACGCTGTGCGGGTGCAGATGACTGGAGTGCATCCCACCCTCGGGCAGGATGTTGATCCACAGGTCTTCGAGCTTCAGCTCGCCCTCGCCCAGATCGAACTCCAGGTCCTTGGCAAAAGCCGCCACATGCTGATCCAGCGCCGTGACCAGATCGGCAAATATCGGGAACCGCCATGGCAGATCGGTCAGCGAGGCATAGCTGGTGTAACCGGGATAGCCGTTCTCTTCACACCAGTCCTGCCCGGCCTCATCATCCTCGGCGATGACAAGGCAAGAACTTTCCAACTCCTCCGGGTCGATCTTGGGATCAAACTCGGACAAAGCTGCGCGGTAGAGACGGGTAACGAAGAGCGATTCAATCTGTGCCATGTCCCGGCTATAGCCCAGCGAAGACACAAGTGCGAGACCAGCCGCCTTAGAAAAGCGGCTGGTCGGGTGCGACTTAATAGAAGTAACGCAGCCAGATGTATACGTTGGCGATCATCAGGGTCAGGATCATGATCGGGAAGGCCATGATCGCGAACTTGACGAAGCCGATGGGCTGCTTGGCCTTCTCGGCAAAGGCTGCCACGGTCAGGTTGGCACTGGCACCCAGCAGGGTCCCGTTGCCGCCCAGACAAGCGCCCAGAGCAAGCGACCACCACAGGGGCTCAATCGCCTCGGGGCCACCAAACGTGTCGGCGGTGGATTCGATCAGCGGGATCATTGTCGCCACGAAGGGAATGTTGTCCAGAATGGCCGACAGGATGCCCGAGGCCCAGAAGATGAAGAACGCGGTCCACATCATATCGCCTTCCGTCAGTTCCAGAACCTTCTGGCCAAAGAACTCCAACAGGCCGACATGTTCGACACCGGCGACGATGACGAACAAGCCGCCAAAGAAGAATATGGTGATCCACTCGACTTCACCAAAGATATGGTGCACGGATTCCGATTGCTCTTCGCCATGTTGGTGACCGTAAGCCAGCAGCATCAGCAGCGCCGCACCGGCCAGCGCCGAGGTGCCGGGCTGGATGCCATAGCTATGGCCCAGGGTGAAGCCCATCAGAACCAGCGCCAGAACCGCCAGAGACTTGATCATCAGGCGTACATCGGTAATCGCTTCGTTTTCGTTGAAGCGCATGATCTTTTCGCTGGCCGATTTCGGGATGGCCGCCAACGTGCGGCGGTTCATCAAGTAGATGATAGCAGTCAGCACCACCAGACAGATGCCCGAGATCGGGGCCAGGTTGACCACGAATTCGTTGAAGCTGAGGCCCGCTGCCGATCCGATGATAATGTTCGGCGGGTCACCGATCAGGGTAGCGGTACCGCCCACGTTCGACGCCAGAATTTCGGCAAAGAAGAACGGAAACACCGGCGTTTCCAGCGCGTCGGTGATCAACAACGTGATCGGCGCGATCAGCAGCACCGTAGTGACGTTGTCCAGCAATGCCGAGAAGACCGCCGTGATCAGAGTCAGCATGATAAGGATGCCGGTCGGGTTGGCCTTGACGACTTTGGACGCTTTGATTGCGACGTATTGGAACAACCCACATTTGCTGGTGATCCCAACGATCACCATCATGCCTATCAACAGCGCCAGAGTGTTGGCGTCCACGCCAGCCACAGCCTGTTCCTGGTTGAGAATACCAAAGAGCACCATCAAGGATGCGCCCAGCATCGCAAGAATGGCGCGGTTCACCTTTTCGGTGATCAGCACAGCGTAGACGGCAACAAGAATGCCAGTGGCGACCCACAAGGGATCAATGCCCAATAGTTGAGGAACGGAGAACGCGTGTTCTCCATGCGAAACGGAATGTTCGGTCAATTTTCTGATCCGGTATGTAGGGGTTAACTCAGCGCGTGATCAATCAGCGAGTTCGGGCTGACGGTGCCGACGAAACGTTTGGTTTCCGGCTCGACCAGGAAGACGTGGCGCTTGAACTTGTGGATCAGGAAGATGCCCTCCATCACCGGTGTATCTGGGGCGGCGACAGGAATGTTGGCCGGGTTGGACAAATGGTCCCCCACCCGCTCTTCATTCAGTCGCTCGATTTCCTTCCGAAAATCCTCTTTGGTCAGGTCCATAAAGCTGAGGTTACTGATTGGAACACGTGCATCCGAACTCCTGCCTATCAGCGCTGCTTTCGGAAGGATCATTTTGATCAACGTCGGGGCCGTGAAAGCACCCACAAATATTCCGTTCTCGTCCACGACCGGGAGAAATCTTGCCCGGCTGTCCCGAATGATGTCGAACGCTTTGGCGACGGTGTCATCGGGGTGTATCGTATTCTGCATTTCGGGCGGAACCATCACGTCCCGGCAGGTAAGGCCCATTGTATTCCTCGGCTTTCGAACTGAATCGCGGCACTGCAGTGTTTTCGCTGTTTTGCGAAAGAACGGTTGAGCACCGGCCTAAACACCGAGTCCGCAGAGAATTTCTATTACACCGGCCTGTTTTCACTAATTAGTAAGATATGCCAGCCTCTAAAGGTGTTTTTTTACGAATATCGCGTGAATATCACATCTGGCGCATTGTTCGGGGATCGCCAGAGTTCAGGACTTATTGCTGCAAAAGCTCAGGCCAGTACCCGTTGGCCTTTTCGATATTCGTGTCAATATCGCTGGCCCAGATGCGCCGCACCTGCGGACTGTAGTTCAGGTACAACTTGTCATCCCAAATTCGCCAAGCGAACGGATCGACATCGGCCACGGCATTCTGACTGGCGGCATAAGCGCAATACCCGCCGAATTGTGGTGCGTATTTCGCCGGATCCGACAAAAAAAACTGCCGGTTCTCCTCGTGCAAAAATACCCAGGTCGCCCCATTATACTCGGCAGAAATTTCAGGGCTGCCTTTCTGCGGATCACCGCCCTGCCAGTAGGTCATCACGTCATAGCCATTCATCGCGAGGCCGTTGAAGTATCCTAGGTTCACATCTGGTGACGCCGCCCAAGATTTCGGAACAGTCATCAAAACACCGCCAGCCATCAGAGACGACAAGACAAACAGGCGGAGGAGATGTGTCATGACCAGCATTCCCCAAATAGCAAGGCACTGCCTGATGATTGCCATCTAAGCTGCTTGATTGCCAGTCACGTGTCCGTGGTCAGAGCGTTATGCCAGATAAAAAAACCCCGCCAGTCTCCCGGCGGGGTAAATTCTAAACGAACAGGGTCTCCCCGGATCGCTTACCAGTCTTCGCGAACCACGACGCGAGTCTTGATCGGCAGCTTCATCGCAGCCAGGCGCAGGGCCTCGCGGGCGATGTCATCATTGACGCCGTCGATCTCGAACATCACGCGGCCAGGCTTGACTTTGCAGGCCCAGCGGTCGACCGAACCTTTACCTTTACCCATACGAACTTCGATCGGCTTTGCGGTGACCGGAGTGTCGGGGAAAATGCGGATCCAGACACGACCCTGACGCTTCATGTGACGCGTCATGGCACGACGTGCAGCTTCGATCTGGCGTGCAGTTACACGCTCAGGCTCAAGAGCTTTCAGGCCGTAGGTGCCAAAGTTCAGATCAGAGCCGCCTTTGGCGAGACCCTTGATCCGGCCTTTGTGCATCTTGCGGAATTTAGTACGCTTTGGTTGAAGCATATCTTTCCCTCCTTAGCGACGACCGCCACCAGCACCACGAGGTGCAGGGCCGTCCTGGAGTTCCTGTGCTTTACGGTCACGTGCCTGCGGATCGTGCTCCATGATCTCACCTTTGAAGATCCAGACCTTGATCCCGATGATCCCGTAGGGAGTCATCGCTTCGGCATGTGCGTAATCGATGTCGGCACGCAGGGTGTGCAGAGGCACGCGGCCTTCGCGGTACCACTCGGTCCGTGCGATTTCGGCGCCGCCCAGACGACCAGCGACGTTCACCCGGATACCCAGGGCGCCCATGCGCATGGCGTTCTGAACCGACCGCTTCATCGCGCGGCGGAACGAGACGCGGCGCTCCAGCTGCTGAGCGATGGACTCGGCAACCAGCTGCGCGTCAAGCTCGGGCTTGCGCACTTCGACGATGTTCAGGTGCAGTTCGCTGTCGGTCATACGAGCAAGCTTTTTGCGCAGAACTTCGATGTCTGCACCTTTCTTGCCGATGATGACACCGGGACGTGCGGTGTGGATCGTAACGCGGCACTTCTTGTGCGGACGTTCGATGATCACACGGGCAACACCGGCCTGCTTGCACTCTTTGTTGATGAACTCACGGATCTTGAGGTCTTCCAGCAGAAGATCACCGTAGTCCTTGGTGTCGGCGTACCAGCGGCTGTCCCAGGTGCGGTTGACCTGCAGGCGCATGCCGATCGGATTTACTTTATGACCCATTAGGCTTGCTCCTCAACTTGACGCACCTTGATGGTGATCTCCGAGAACGGCTTCATGATCTTGCCGAAACGGCCACGGGCACGCGGACGACCGCGCTTCATGACCAGGTTCTTGCCAACCCATGCTTCGGCGACGATCAGCTCGTCAACGTCCAGGTTGTGGTTGTTCTCGGCATTCGCGATTGCGGACTGCAGGCACTTCTTAACGTCCTGCGCGACACGCTTGTTCGAGAAAGTCAGGTCGGTCAGAGCCTTCTCGACTTTCTTGCCGCGGATCATTTGCGCAACCAGGTTCAGTTTCTGCGGGCTGGTGCGAAGCATGCGAGTTTTCGCCATTGCTTCGTTTTCAGCCACGCGGCGGGGGTTCTTTTCCTTGCCCATGACTTACTTCCGCTTCGCTTTTTTGTCTGCGGCGTGGCCATAATAGGTACGGGTCGGCGAGTATTCACCGAACTTCTGACCGATCATGTCTTCCGAGACGTTGACGGGAATGTGCTTCTGGCCGTTGTAAACACCAAAGGTCAGACCCACGAACTGGGGCAGAATGGTGGAACGACGCGACCAGATTTTGATGACTTCGTTGCGGCCCGACTCGCGCGCTGCTTCGGCTTTTTTCAGCACGTAAGCATCGACGAAAGGACCCTTCCAAACAGAGCGAGACATAGATTAACGTCCCTTCTTCTTGGCGTGCCGCGAGCGGATGATCAGCTTCTGGGACGCTTTGTTCTTGTTGCGGGTACGCTTACCCTTGGTGTCCTTACCCCACGGCGTAACCGGTGTACGGCCACCCGAGGTACGACCTTCACCACCACCGTGCGGGTGATCGATCGGGTTCATTGCAACACCACGAACCGACGGACGAACGCCTTTGTGGCGCATACGACCGGCTTTACCTAGGTTTTGGTTGCTGTTGTCGGGGTTGGACACGGCACCAACGGTGGCCATGCATTCCTGCCGGACCATGCGAAGCTCGCCCGAGCTCAGACGGATCTGAGCGTAGCCGCCATCGCGACCAACGAACTGAGCGTAAGTACCGGCCGCACGTGCGATCTGACCGCCTTTACCAGGCTTCATCTCGATGTTGTGGACGATGGTACCAATGGGCATGCCCGAGAACGGCATTGCGTTGCCCGGCTTGATGTCGGCCTTTGCCGACGCGATGACCTTGTCACCAACAGCCAGACGCTGCGGAGCCAGGATATATGCCTGCTCGCCGTCTTCGTATTTTACCAGTGCGATGAATGCGGTCCGGTTCGGGTCATATTCGATCCGCTCGACGGTTGCCGCGACATCAAATTTGTTCCGTTTGAAGTCAACGATCCGGTAGAGACGCTTTGCGCCACCGCCGCGGCGGCGTGAAGTGATCCGTCCGGTGTTGTTCCGGCCGCCCGATTTGGTCAAACCCTCAGTGAGAGACTTGACCGGACGTCCTTTCCAAAGCTCCGAACGGTCGATCAGCACCAGCCCGCGCTGGCCCGGCGTCGTCGGCTTGTACGACTTGAGTGCCATGCTTTCTGTCTTCCGTTTAGCAAGTGCAGGGGACTTCCCCGCTATGTGATAGGCCCCCGTAGGTGCCAAGGGTATAGGGCCCCGAAGGTCCCCGGTTACAAATATCAGAGGCCCCGGAACGAATCCGAGGCCGCAAGATTGGGAGCACTTACCCCGCTTCCACCCTAACGTCAATAGACAGTGCCCTTCTACTTCTTTGACCTTCGGCAGAATTGCAAAAACTAGAGTTTGTCATCTATTGCAGGCGCAACACCACCCCAACATCATCCGCTGCACTAGGAGTATTACAACCTTCTCAAAGTCCTCGCGATCATCCGCTTGACTTTATTGCGCCTTATAGATGCTTCAAGAGCCTTCACCAGTTCGAGTTGCCCGGCTTCCCGCAGATCGAGTACTAAGTCGCGCCAAAAGTCCCATGAATACTGAGCGTTCCTATCAAAAGGAAGGCTCAAATGGCTGAGGCTGTTAGGCGTTAGACCCTCATCGAAAGTCCCAACTTTGTCCAGATGCCCTGCAACCAGCAACTGCGCCTGTGTCCGCATGCACTTCTCGCAAACACCGCAGTTGAAAGCGTTCCCCGGGTTCTTGTAGCAGACTCTTAGGCCAGCGAGCAGATGAGGCGTCTTTTGCGCAATCACGTTTATTTTTTCTTGGCGGCTAGCCCGACATGAGAAGTGGCGTACCGTCTGCTGATCACAGGACCACATTGGATCAATCAACGGAGAACTTGCGTGTGGGACTACATCATCATAGTTGGCATATGAACCGATCAGTGCATTTGTAACGACGGGGGCGAAGCATTTCGATACCGCGCCGAGAACAACACTAAATCCAGCTTTTGTCCAAGCGACGTAGTTGCCGTGAATATCCCGCGCATTGGTACGAATATCCACGCAACGAACATTATCATCAGGCCGGATCTGTTCGAAAATGGTCGACTTTGTTTGTTTCCAGAGCGTCTCGTTCTCCAATGGAATATCCATTCCCTGAACTAGCCACAAATCCGTAACAGGAAGCGCGCCGAACTCTTGGTGCAGCCTTCGACTCTCAGCAATATTGTAGAGAGAATCTACACCACCTGAGTGGAAGGATCCCACCCTCTGAGATTCAGGCCGCTTGATCCAAATCCCGTTTGCTTCGATTGGAACTGGGCTACAATATTCTGGAAAGTAGTGATTATAAATTGCCATTGCCTCTAGGGCATTGACCAAAAGAGTCTGAGAAACTTCGCCATGAATCTTTAAACGCTCTTTCAAGCGCATGGCCAAAGTCAAACAAACCAAGAGAAACGCATCGCTACGCACCGATGTAGGCGAGAAATATTCCTCAGGCCAGTCGAACCAAAGTTCTCTCTTAGAGTCTTGCGACTTAGAAAAGAACTTATTTGGCGTTTCTATTTCTATCAGTGCGCTTATACGACAACGGCCTCTTTCACGACTTACCTCACCAGGATAAATGATCATTCCAACCTCTCGAGTGTATGTCCTGCCTCAGATTCTTGACACGCAAAACGGAAACAATTTTTTTGACGAAGCTTTCTTGCACGGTCACGATTAGGACCGCCCAAGCTTGTTGTAAATCAGAGTTTGAGTGAACCTTCAAAGCAAAAAGTACCGTCTTGGCGAGCGCCTTTTTTCTCTGCAAAGACGTATCTGATCAGAGACCAGTGAACGCATCAATAGTGTCGCTCTTTTCCAGGGTCACAAAAGTTTTTTTACATCTTGCCGACGGCCCGACGTTACCCGTCTGCCTTCATCTCAGTTGTGATGAGTATGGTGATCGGCCCGGTCGAGAACGGACCCACGCCGAATTCCGTGTGGTCAATCTCTCCTTCGGCCGTGAAAGCCACCCAATCACCCGCATAGTATTCGATCGCGCTGCCCAGCGGGTGCTCACCCTGATGGGTCAATGTGGTCTGCAGGGTCACAGGCTTGGTCACGCCGTGGATGGTCAGGTCACCGGTCACATCCGCCGTGGTGTCGCCGGTCCGCTCAATCCCGGTACTGACGAAGGTGATTTCTGGATAGGTTTCGACCTCCAGAAAATCCGCCGACTTCAAATGGTCGTCCAGAGGCCCAAACCCCGACGACAGGCTGCTGGTGTCAATCGTCACGTTCAGAGTTGAGGCCTCGACATCATCCGCGTTCAGGTCCAGAACGCCTTCGGCCTTGGTGAACTCGGCATGCTGGTTGGACACGCCCGCATGGCTCCAGCCGAACCGAACCTCGGTATGCCCTTGGTCGGTTTTATAGGTCTGCGCAAGGGCCGAAGTCACAGTAACGCTCAAGACAGCCGCGACAATCATAGACTTGAAGGTCATTGTAGTGTTCCTTTCTTCAGGCAGATACTGGATTATAGATGAATTTTCATCTAATTGATTGAAGCCACCACTGCAATCGAAAAGAAGGCGAACACGAAGTCGTGAAAGACAATCTGCCAACAGCTTTTGAAACAGAGATCTGGGTCGCATTGAACCGCGCCACTCGGCGCATCCAATCGGACATCGGCGCAGCTCTGAAAGAAGCGGGTCTTCCGCCCTTGAAATGGTATGATCTGCTTTGGTCCCTTGAACGCCACGGGGGCCAGTTGCGTCCATTTGAACTTGCGCAAGACACCATTTTCGAACAATCGAACCTGTCCCATCTATGCAAGCGGCTCGCCGCAGAATCTCTAATCGAATTTGTCGATTTCGACAGTGACAGGCGAGGCAAAGTTCTGAAAATCACAGCAAAGGGACGAGATCTGCGGAAACGCATGTGGTCCATTTATGGCCCTATGTTGCATGACAGAATGCGAGCCTTTGGTAAGGTCGACGGTTGGCAGGCTTTCATCGACGCGGAACAGGACCAATCCGGCCAAAACTAAATAGCACCCAAACAGCCCACGTGAGTAAGCACCTCACGATAGCGCGCGAAAATCTCCGCTTTTACTGGGCCTTTCTCTCTCCAAAGCAGCCCCCCCCTCAAAGACCGATGCAAACGTCGATGGTGTTGCCCTCTTCAAGGGGGCCATATGCTATTTAACGTCATCCCAACGGCTCAATTTTACCCCAAAGACCGCCTGCGGCACAGCGGTTCGGATTCTACCGCAATCCGTTGCTGGCGTTTGATATGGCCCAGCACCTCGCGAAAGGCGCGATGCTTGGGTTTGCCTTCCAGGTAGTCTGCCAGTTTGAGAAGGTTGATCGGATGCTTCGCAATCAGCACCTCGATCCGCTGCACCGCATCGTCCAGCTCGTAGTGATCCACGAACTGACAGGCCACCTGCGTCGGGGTCAGCAGGCAGTAATCCTGCGGGCGTTTCTCGGTGTAGCGCGCAATGTCGAAAGGCGACGCACCGAGGGCGTGGAACTTGGGGATGTGCACGCGCATGTCTGCCCCGGCATGCTCCAGCACTGTGCCGAAGGTCTGGCGAAACCCCAATGGACCAAGCTTACCGACCACGTGCTTTAGCATCGCCGGAGAGATCATGTCCACATCCGCCCGGTCATATTTCAGATCATCGAAAACCGACAGCAGCCCCAGTTTTTCATCGGCGATCTGGAAATAGGGCTCAGCACTGAACGCCCGCATCTTCTCCAGCACCTGTGCACGCACTGTTTCAGGGTCTGCAACGCAGTCGGCGCCGGCGGGTTGAGCATCCGAAGTATTGAATAGTCCCAGTAAACGCCAAATCAATGAACGGTGCTCAGGTTGACTTTTCTGCCTTGTTTCTGAATCGGACATACATTCCAATGTAATGCCGTCGACCACTCTGACCACAGCCTAAGAGGGAAGTTTTGAGAAAGCGCATTTGGACAATTTATGGCCCATTTCCGTGCGAAAAGTTGCGTAAATCGCATAAGGTGATGGGTGGCCGACCTGTCGTGAGTCTCGCGCGCAATTGAAACGATCAAGGATTGGCCGAGGTCAAAAAAAAACCCCCGCTCTTGCGGGGGTTTCGTTTTCGTCCAAAGACTAGTCCGATCAGAGACCGGTGCTCACGTCGATGGTGTTACCCTCTTCCAGGGTCACATATGCTTTTTTGACGTCTTTCCGACGGCCCAGCTGGCCGCGGAACCGCTTGACCTTGCCTTTAGTCACGGTTGTGTTCACCGCTTTGACCTTCACACCAAACAGTGCCTCAACGGCCTCTTTGATCTGCGGCTTGTTGCTGTCGATCGCCACTTCAAAGACAACCGCGCCGTTTTCGGACGCCATGGTCGACTTTTCGGTGATGATCGGCTTGCGGATCACGTCGTAGTGTTCTGCCTTCGCGCTCATTTCAGACGAGCCTCCAGTGCTTCGACAGCCGCTTTGGTGAGCACCAGGGTGTCACGCTTGAGGATGTCATAAACGTTTGCACCCATCGACGGCAGGATATCCAGACCTTCGATGTTGCGCGACGCCTTCAGGAAACCTTCGTTCACGGTCGCACCGTCGATGACCAGAGCGCGTTTCCAGCCCAGGTTTGCAACCTGTTTGGCCAGAGCGGCGGTCTTGCCTTCGGCTTCGGCGTTCTCGATCACAACCAGTTCACCTGCTTTGGCTTTGGCCGACAGAGCGTGGCGCAGGCCAAGCTTGCGGAACTTTTTCGGCAGGTCGTGGCCGTGCGAACGAGGGGTCGGGCCCTTGTAGATACCACCCTTGCGGAAGATCGGCGCGTTGCGGTCACCATGGCGTGCGCCACCGGTGCCCTTCTGGCGGTAGATCTTCTTGGTCGAGTAGCTGGTTTCCGAGCGGGTCTTCACCTTGTGGGTGCCGGCCTGCGCGTTGTTGCGCTGCCAACGGACCACACGGTGCAGGATGTCCGCACGAGGCTCGAGACCGAACAGATCGGCGTTCAGCTCGATGTCGCCGGCTTTGCCGCCGTCCAGTTTGATTACATCAAGTTTCATGCTTCACCACCTTCCGCGGGAGCTTCTTCCGCAGGTGCTTCGGTTGCAGCCGATTTCACAGCAGCCGGGAAAGGCAGGCCTTCCGGTGCTTTTTTCTTCACGGCGTCCTTGACGGTGACCCAGCCCGATTTCGGTCCGGGAACGGCGCCTTTGATGAAGACCAGACCACGGTCGGCGTCGGTTTTGACGACTTCCAGGTTCTGGGTGGTTACACGGGCAGCACCCATGTGACCGGCCATCTTCTTGCCTTTGAACACCTTGCCCGGGTCCTGACACTGACCGGTCGAACCGTGCGAACGGTGGCTGATCGACACACCGTGCGAGGCGCGCAGACCACCGAAGTTGTGGCGCTTCATCGCACCGGCAAAGCCTTTACCGATCGAGGTACCCGAAACGTCAACTTTCTGACCTTCCAGGAAGTGTTCTGCCGAAATTTCGGCACCCACATCGATCAGGCCATCTTCGGAGACGCGGAACTCGGCCAGCTTACGCTTGGGCTCAACCTTTGCAGCGGCATAGTGACCGCGCATGGCCTTCGAGGTGCGTTTTGCCTTGGCAGCACCGGCGCCCAGCTGAACGGCAGTGTAGCCATCTTTGTCAGCGGTACGCTGTGCAACGACCTGCAGGTTGTCCAGATGAAGAACGGTCACAGGGATCTGCTTGCCATCTTCCATGAACAGGCGGGTCATGCCGACTTTTTTTGCGATAATACCAGAGCGCATAATCTATACCCTCCGATCTTACGACTGCAGCTTGATCTCGACGTCCACACCAGCAGCGAGGTCGAGCTTCATCAGCGCGTCAACGGTCTGGGGGGTCGGATCAACGATGTCCAAGAGACGCTTGTGCGTACGAATCTCGAACTGGTCGCGGGATTTCTTGTCAACGTGAGGGCCACGGAGAACCGTGAACTTCTCAATCTTGTTCGGCAGCGGGATCGGGCCGCGCACGTTCGCGCCGGTCCGCTTGGCAGTGTTGACGATCTCTTGCGTGCTGGCATCCAGAACGCGATAGTCAAATGCCTTCAGCCGAATACGGATGTTTTGGCTTTGCATATTAACAGCCTTTTATCAGGCGTTGAGGTTGAGAGGAGGACAGACGCGCATCGCCAACCCTCTTCGAACCCAAAAGGCGGGAATCACCCCGCCTTGATGTTCTTGATGAGAACTCGCGCGTATTAGTGGGGTTGGTGGGGTTTGGCAAGGGAGAAATAGCCCCCCATCTGATAGCAGAATAAAAATGTACCACAAATCGAATTTAGCGGAGAAGCGAGTGTTTAGCTTTTCGGTTGGGAATTCCAGACTTGAAAACCGCGCAAAACAAATATGTCATAGATTTCAAGAATCTGAATTTGTTATTTAAGTGTGCACTTTTTGATACGAGGGAACAAAGCCACTGGTGCCGGAAATCTTCTCCTATTCTAACTTGGTTCTCACGTTTCTGCAGGCAGGTGCATTCGACGTTTCTCACCTGTTTAGCGACGATCCCAACATCCACTATACCTACGCAATCGGGATACGCCTCTTTTGGCTATTTTTGTTGTTCGCGTTGGCGTCACCCATGTTTCTTTTGGGGGCGGCACTCATGTTTTTCAGTGAACCAAGAATAATCCAACCGGATGGGTCAACACCAATTTGGGCTATCTTGCTGACAACGGCGCTGTTCCTCGGGGCGCCAATGGGCTTGCCATACGTTCTGCTTGCTGCATTCCTGTTTTTCGCGCTGGTGGCTGTGACAACGCTTCTTTGGAGGAAGAGCCCGAAGACTAGGCAAGAGTATATCTGGCCGCCACAGAGATTTCGGAAAGCCAATTTCCTTAAGAAAGTTTTTGCTTTCTCCATTCTCTGCGTGTTCCTCTATTTCACGAATTCTCTTATCTCGGCGGCGTATTATTCGACTGTGCCGCTGAACAATGGCCAACCAGAGTTTCGGCTACAATTCCCCCACAGATTGAATAGGGATGTGGTACGCGCATCATACAGTTTTCCAGACACACAATCCTGCCTTGAGACCGGTGCAGATACTGGAAACCATGAAGATCTGCTGCGAATGGATTGGGATAAGATTTCTACGACCGGAGACGCAAAGGTTTGCATGTTCAGGTTGCTTCACGAATGGGGTGGAGCGGCCGATGCTGCATCTTGGTTAGAAGCTCAAGGCTTTCGGGTGAGCGAGACATTCAGCTCCGACAAACCCTATGAAAACCGAGATGGCACACTACGAGTTGACGGTGGATGGTCAATCAAGCGAAATGGCCCGCGCTTTCCAACATCCGGCGTGCTGGCCCGCATTCGAAAGGCAGTACCTTATGGCATGGGTGTAAGAGCCACCTTTAGCGAAGATGGTCGAGAGCTACTTTACCTCAACGTCGATTTTTCCACATTGTAAAAACCGGCAACTACGCAGCATTCTAAGCTGAGGTTCTTCTGGGTTTTAGCTGGCACAAAAAATGGCGCTACGAGGGACGCCGTTTCGGTAGTTGCTCGCCTGAGCGAACTACTGGTTGATTTTCGGCACAACGCCACCGCCGACGGTGCGGCCTCCTTAGCGGATGGCGAAACGCAGGCCGTCTTCCATCGCGATCGGTGCGATCAGCTCAACGCCGAACGACACGTTGTCGCCGGGCTCGGCCATCTCGTTGCCTTTAGTTCTCTGATGGCTGGGCTGGCGCATAACGCGGCGCAATAGCCTTGTCGTAAAGCAAGAAAAGCAGCGGTGTCAGCACCATCGACAAGGCAACGACAATAATCAGAGTATTCGCCAGGTTATCACTCAGCACATTCGTGGCGGCCGAGAATGACAGCAACACAAACCCGAACTCTCCGGCCTGCGCCATTCCCAAAGCAAACAGCCAATTATTCGCACCGGAAACCCCAAACAATCGGCCAAGAGCAAAAAGAACCATTGCCTTGATGATCATCACACCAAAGGTCAGCGAGACAACCAGCCCTATGTGATCAACCATCAATCTAAAGTTCACCAAGGCTCCGACGCTGACAAAAAACAGCCCGAGAAACAGCCCCTTGAAAGGAGTGATCTCTTTTTCAAGCGCAGTGCGATACTCACTGTTGGCCAACACCACCCCGGCGATGAACGCCCCCAAGGCCGGGGTCAGGCCGACAGCCATCATCAACACGGCAACCCCGACCACAATGGTAAGGGCCATGGCTGTGAACAGTTCGGGCAGTTTGGCGGACTCGACATACCGGAACACTGGCCCGGTCAGATAAGCCCCCCCGACAATCACCAGTATGATCGAGCCAAGCGTGACCAGCGCCCTAAGCCATCCGGGCAGGCCATGAACAAGATTCAGCGAAAGTCCAGTGCTTGTCGTGGGCCCGTGACTAACGGAACCGCCCCCCATCGCAGCAAGATCGGGCAGCGCCAAAAGCGGCAGCAGCGCGAGAATTGGGATCACAGCAATGTCTTGCATCAACAAAACTGAAAAGCTCGATTGCCCGCCACTGCCCATCAGCAAACCTTTTTCGTGTAGTGTTTGAAGCACGATGGCCGTGGACGACAATGAAAAAATCAATCCGATAGCCAGCGCCGCCTGCCATTGTTGGCCGAACACCATCGCCAGCCCCATAATCGCCAGGGTCGTACAAAACAGTTGCAGCCCGCCCAGTCCCAACAGCCTGCGCCGTAAGTCCCAGAGTTTCTTTGGTGCCAATTCCAGACCGATCAGAAACAGCATCATGACAACGCCAAATTCTGCAAACTGCTCCATGTTATCGACATCGACATTCAGCGCAGCCAAGGTAGGACCAAGAAGCATCCCGGCAATCAGGAAACCCAGAACCGACCCGAGTCCAAGCCACACGGCAATCGGGACAATGGCGATGCCTGACCCAAGAAGAA
This sequence comes from Ruegeria sp. SCP11, assembly GCF_040329455.1. Taxonomy (NCBI): domain Bacteria; kingdom Pseudomonadati; phylum Pseudomonadota; class Alphaproteobacteria; order Rhodobacterales; family Roseobacteraceae; genus Ruegeria; species Ruegeria sp. SCP11. The sequence continues at coordinate 71,241 of NZ_JBDZYG010000014.1, forward strand.
TAAATGAAAGAAGAAGATAGTTTTCCATAAACTACTGGTTTTGTTTCAAGGTCTGCCTCAAACAAGCTCCTCATAAGCGGATCAGGGTAACTAAGTGTAAAGCATACCGTCACCCCCGACAGCCGTCGAGACAACCAGAAGACAATCAAGTCCGGAAACCTACAAGTTAATAAAAACGGCGTGGAGTGTTGGACACTCCACAACGATCTGAAAACCGGATATTTTCGTCATTTGGGGGAAACTCACCAAAAAGGCCGCCCCCGAGGGAGCGGCCTTCTTTTGTTCAACGATGTACCGGGCTGAAGCTCGGCCTACCGTGATTACTCGATGATTTTCGACACAACGCCGGCGCCGACGGTGCGGCCGCCTTCGCGGATCGCGAAGCGCAGACCGTTTTCCATCGCGATCGGTGCGATCAGCTCAACGCCGAACGACACGTTGTCGCCGGGCATGACCATCTCGGTGCCTTCGGCCAGGGTCACGGTGCCGGTCACGTCAGTCGTACGGAAGTAGAACTGCGGACGGTAGTTCGCGAAGAACGGAGTGTGACGACCGCCTTCTTCCTTGGTCAGGATGTAGGCTTCGGCTTCGAACTTGGTGTGCGGCGTAACCGAACCCGGCTTACACAGAACTTGACCACGCTCAACGCCGTCACGGTCAACACCACGCAGCAGCGCGCCGATGTTGTCGCCTGCTTCACCGCGGTCCAGCAGTTTGCGGAACATTTCAACGCCGGTGCAGGTGGTTTTCGCGGTGTCGCGGATGCCGACGATTTCGATCTCGTCGCCAACGTTGATCACGCCACGCTCGACACGGCCGGTCACAACGGTACCACGACCCGAGATCGAGAACACGTCTTCGATCGGCATCAGGAACGGCTGGTCAACAGCACGCTCGGGGGTGTCGATGTAGTCATCAACAGCCGCCATCAGTTCCTTGATCTTCTCTTCGCCGATTTCCGGGTTGTTGCCTTCCATCGCGGCCAGAGCCGAACCTGCGATGATCGGAATATCGTCGCCGGGGTATTCGTAGCTGGACAGCAGTTCGCGAACTTCCATCTCAACCAGTTCCAGCAGCTCTTCGTCGTCAACCTGGTCAACTTTGTTCAGGAACACGACCATCTTCGGGATGCCAACCTGGCGGCCCAGCAGGATGTGCTCGCGGGTCTGCGGCATCGGGCCGTCAGCAGCGTTCACAACCAGGATCGCGCCGTCCATCTGCGCGGCACCGGTGATCATGTTCTTGACGTAGTCAGCGTGGCCGGGGCAGTCGACGTGCGCATAGTGGCGGTTGTCGGTCTCGTATTCCACGTGGGCGGTCGAGATGGTGATGCCACGTGCTTTTTCTTCAGGCGCGCCGTCAATTTGGTCATACGCTTTGAAGTCACCGAAATACTTGGTGATTGCTGCGGTCAGCGTGGTCTTGCCGTGGTCAACGTGGCCAATCGTGCCGATGTTGACGTGCGGTTTTGTACGCTCAAACTTTTCCTTTGCCATGATGGCCTCCTTTTTCGGTAATGAAGGGAGCCCGTTACCCGAGCTCCCTCAAATCTTCGCTTATGCGTATTTCGCCTGGATCTCGTCCGAGATGTTCTGCGGAACCGGATCGTAGTGGTCGAACTGCATGGTGAACTGGGCACGGCCCGACGACATCGAACGCAGAGTGTTGATGTAGCCGAACATGTTCGCCAGCGGAACGAACGCGTCGATCGCGATCGCGTTGCCGCGCGGTTCCTGACCAGACACCTGGCCACGACGCGAGGTCAGGTCGCCGATGATACCGCCGGTGTATTCTTCCGGGGTGATCACTTCGACCTTCATGATCGGTTCCAGCAGCTTCGCGCCAGCTTTGCGCATGCCTTCACGCATACACATCCGCGATGCGATTTCGAACGCCAGAACGCTCGAGTCAACGTCGTGGAACTTACCGTCCAGCAGGGCAACCTTGAAGTCGATCACGGGGAAGCCAGCCAGCGGGCCGCTGTCCATGACCGAGTTGATGCCTTTTTCAACACCCGGGATGTATTCCTTCGGAACGGCACCACCAACGATGCGGCTTTCGAACGAATAGCCTTCGCCTGCTTCGGTCGGCTGGATCTCCAGCTTGACTTCCGCGAACTGACCCGAACCACCCGACTGTTTCTTGTGGGTGTAGGTGTGCTCGACAGGCATCGAGATGGTTTCGCGATAGGCCACCTGCGGTGCACCGATGTTCGCCTCAACCTTGAACTCGCGCTTCAGACGGTCAACCAGGATGTCCAGGTGAAGTTCGCCCATGCCCTTCATGATGGTCTGACCCGATTCCAGGTCGGTTTCCACGCGGAAGGACGGGTCTTCGGCGGCCAGACGGGCCAGACCCTGAGACATCTTCTCTTGGTCGCCTTTGGTTTTGGGCTCAACTGCGATCTCGATCACCGGATCGGGGAAGGTCATGGTTTCCAGAACCACCGGATCCTTCGCGTCGCACAGGGTGTCACCGGTGGTGGTGTCTTTCAGACCCGCCAGCGCGATGATGTCGCCTGCAAACGCTTCTTCGATCTCTTCCCGGTTGTTCGAGTGCATCATCATCATACGACCGATGCGCTCTTTCTTACCTTTGGTCGAGTTCAGGATCGAGTCACCCTTGTTCATGGTGCCCGAGTAGATCCGGGTGAAGGTCAGCGAGCCGACGAAGGGGTCGTTCATGATTTTGAACGCCAGGCCCGAGAAGGCCATGTCGTCATCTGCACGACGGGCGATGTCACGAACTTCTTCCTCGTCGCCGGGCTTGAAGCCCATGTAATCAACAACGTCCAGCGGGCTGGGCAGATAGTCGATCACAGCGTTGAGCAGCGGCTGAACGCCTTTGTTCTTGAACGCCGAACCACCCAGAACAGGAACGAACGCGATTTCCAGCGTCCCCTTGCGCAGCAGTTTGCGCAGGGTCGGAACGTCGGGCTCATTGCCTTCCAGGTATTCCATCATCGCGTCGTCGTCCATTTCGACGGCCGCTTCGATCATCTTGCCGCGCCATTCGTCAGCCATGTCTTTCAGGCTGTCGCGGATCGGAGCTTTGATCCAGCTTGCGCCCAGATCTTCGCCCTGCCACAGCCACTCTTCCATGGTGACCAGGTCGATCAGACCTTCCAGCTCGGACTCGGCGCCGATCGGAATACCAACCGGAACAGCGCGTGCGCCGGTGCGGTCTTCGATCATGTTGACGCAGTTGAAGAAGTCTGCGCCGATCTTGTCCATCTTGTTGACGAAAACCATACGCGGAACCTTGTAGCGGTCAGCCTGACGCCACACGGTTTCGGTCTGGGGTTCAACACCGGCGTTTGCGTCCAGAACGCAGACGGCACCGTCGAGAACCGCCAGCGAACGCTCAACTTCGATGGTGAAGTCAACGTGGCCGGGGGTGTCGATGATGTTCAGGCGGTGCTTGGGCGTGTCAGCATGCTGACCATCTTCGGTGCGCTCCCAGAAAGTGGTGGTCGCAGCCGAGGTGATGGTGATGCCGCGTTCCTGCTCCTGCTCCATCCAGTCCATGGTGGCTGCACCATCGTGCACCTCACCGATGTTGTGGGATTTACCAGTGTAATACAGGATACGCTCCGAGCAGGTGGTCTTACCTGCGTCGATGTGCGCCATGATACCGAAGTTACGGTACAGTTCGAGAGGATATTCGCGTGCCATTTGGATAAACCTCTGGGATTACCAACGGTAATGGCTGAAGGCTTTGTTCGCCTCGGCCATCTTGTGGGTGTCTTCGCGTTTCTTGACGGCGGTACCGCGGGACTGAACAGCGTCCAGCAGCTCACCAGCAAGGCGCTCTTCCATGGTGTTTTCGTTGCGGCCACGCGCAGCAGTGATCAGCCAGCGGATGGCCAGTGCTTCGCGGCGCTCGGGGCGCACTTCGACCGGAACCTGATAGGTTGCACCACCAACCCGGCGCGAGCGAACCTCGACCGACGGTTTGATGTTGTCAAGCGCTTCGTGGAACACTTCGACAGGAGCGCGCTTGATCTTGTTCTCAACGCGGTCAAATGCGTTGTAAACGATGCGCTCTGCGACCGACTTCTTGCCGTCGATCATCAGGTTGTTCATGAATTTGGTCAGAACCTTGTCGCCAAATTTGGCGTCAGGCAGGACTTCGCGTTTTTCGGCGGCGTGACGACGTGACATATCAGCCTCTCCTTCTTACTTGGGACGCTTCGCGCCGTATTTCGAACGACGTTGCTTACGATCTTTGACGCCCTGAGTATCCAGAACACCACGCAGGATGTGGTAACGCACACCGGGAAGGTCTTTTACACGGCCGCCACGGATCAAAACAACCGAGTGTTCCTGCAGGTTGTGGCTTTCACCGGGGATGTACGAGATGACCTCGAACCCGTTGGTCAGGCGCACTTTGGCAACCTTACGCATAGCCGAGTTCGGCTTCTTCGGTGTGGTGGTGTACACGCGGGTGCAGACGCCGCGTTTCTGCGGGCACTGCTCCAGGTGCATGGACTTCGAGCGTTTTACTTTGGGCTGCCGCGGCTTGCGGATCAGCTGTTGAATAGTTGGCATTCCGGTTTCTTCCCCGTTTTGCAACACACATGACATGCACGCGCGTTGCGTGCGGTTAAACTTGCTGCACTTATGCGTCCACAAGCGCAAAACCCGCGAACGTTCCCATTCCGAGGTGAACGTCGCGGTTGGTTATCAGAGGACGCGAACGACAAAATTGTCCGGGTCTTGACCAGTCCATTACTGAAATCGGTTTTGGGGCGGCCCCCGGTACCGAGATGACGCGCGTAATAGGGGGAGTCGGCCCGGGTGTCAACAGTGCACCCCATTGCGCGGCAGGCGGGCCGATTTGTGCGGAGTTATCAGGGGGTGGCGGTGATTTCCAGTCGGACAACCGTTGCAGGGCCGAAATCGTCCGGGCATAGTCGGCACACTACGCTGCACCATGGATGAATCATGCAAGTTATCGGCCTGTGCCGCTTTTCCTATCCTGCTTATGGCGGCTTCCAGATCGAGCATGACACGATCGAGGAACGCAGGCAGTATCTCTACAATCCCGCCCGTCTGGAAGAGCGCTTTCGCCTGTTCGAGACCACCACCCTGCCCTGTTTCAAGGAACAGACCGATGAGGATTTTCGGCTCCTCATCGTGATCGGTGAGTGCCTTCCCAAACCCGCGTTTGACCGCCTGCATGACCTGACCGCTGGCATGAAGCAGGTGAAGATCGTCGCTCGTGAGCCGATGCGCCAGCGCAGGGTCATGAAAGAGGTCATAAACGCCGAGCGCGGCACTCCCGATACGCCCTGCCTGCAATTCCGACACGATGACGACGACGCCGTGTCGGTGGATTTCATCGAACGCCTGCGCGGAGCTTTGGAAGATGGCCGGGGACTGATTGAGAAAAGCAGAACCGTCGCCATCGACTATAACAGCGGCTTTCTGGCACGCTTTGGTCCTGACGGAATTCTTGCCAAGCAGAAATTCCAGCCGCTGCTAGGCGTAGCGCTGGGTATGTATGTGCGCGAAGGATGCGACCAGACGATCATGAATTTCGGCCATCACCGGATCGGGAACTTCATGCCCGTGATCAGCTACCCCGATGCCCCGATGTGGGTGCGCACCCTGAACCAGTTCAACGACTCTATTCATGCCCGAAACAACAAGGTCGAACTGCTGCCTCTGCCCCCCGAACAAGAAGGCGAATTCATCGCGCGTTTTGCCATCGACCAAGATGCAGTGCGGCGGGTTCACTCGGCAGGTTGACGCGACCTTGCCCGGAATAGCGTAAACATCCCGGACCCCACTACAAGAGCCGCCCCGAGCATTGTGATGCTGTCCGGCCAGTCTCCGAAAACGATCCAGCCCAGCAAAAGCGCCCAGATCAATCCAGAATACCGGAACGGAGCAATGAACCCGATCTCGCCATCGCGCATGACCACAACGCTGAGCATATACCCTATCAAAATGAAAAACGCCGAGCAGGCAACCAGAATACCGGCCTGTGTCGACACCGGGGACCAGCCTTCGAATACCGACACTATCAGAGCCACCACAGTTATCGACAATGACGTCGCCAGCGTCACCACCATAGAAGGCGCTCTGACCGAAATACGCCGGGTAATTAGATCGCGTGCCGTGATCGACACAACAGATGCGAGAGCGTAAAGCGAATAGATGCTAAAACCGTCAGGGCCGGGCCGGACGATCAGCAGCATCCCCGCAAAACCCAGTGCAATCGCCACCATCCTGCGCCATCCGATGGCTTCCGAGAAAAACACCGCCGCTCCCAAAGTAACCGTCAGGGGCAACGCCTGCAGAACTGCCGTCACATTGGCCAGCGGCATATGCATCAGTGCGGTCAGGAAAAAGAAGGTAACGGCCAATTCACAAAGGCTGCGCAGCGCGATCAGCCATTTATCGTGACGCGGAAACTTCAGGTGCAACGCGCCTAGATGGCGGGCCAGCAGGTAAATCAGAAAACTGGCCAACACGCCGCGCAGCGCGATCAGTTGAAACAGCGGCATCTGCTGGCCAACAATTTTGACTAGAGTATCGTTCACCGTATACGCGGCCATGCTGCCCATCATCAGCAAAGCGCCTTTGAGGTTTGGGGTCATGGCAAGCGGGTCCGTCACAAATCAGTCGGGGCATTGGCCCTTTTGACACTGTCATTGTCAACTCATTCCGACAGACCAGGAAAGCAGTCCGAGACGGGCGCACAGCCTTCGAAGTGATTTCATCCTTTGTCAGGTGTCGGCAGCGAAATAATCATCTTTGGTAGTGGACGGAGAAGTTCTTTAAATTTGGAGAAAAGGCGAGAGATTATTTGCAGCGCAAATATGAAGGCCCAGCGCCAAAGGATATCTCTGCATTTCTATGCGAGTTTAATGAACGAGGGACGGAAGCCATTCCAAACGGCGGTCGCACAGGCAGCCGCCTGCAAGACAAATCAGAATCTGGGCTTCTCATCCGGGTGCATAGAAGTGCGGGAAGGCAATGGACTGATCCGCTTGGAGCCCACACCGTTCTAGGTGTTGATGAAGGAACTTAAATCAGACATCAGATCTGACACCAATTTCGTTCCAACCACAAAAAAGGCCCTGCATTTTCGCAGGGCCTTTCTCTGATTATTTTGAAGCGCTTACTCGCGGCTTTCCGGTGTGTCCACCAGAACGTCCAACTCGTCGCCAACCATGTCGTCTTCGACCATTGGAGCAGCCAGGGCAGCGGCGGCTTCGGCCTCTTCCCGGCGGGCTTCGATCACGACGTTGTCGCGCGACTGGGCAACCTGACGCACGGCCTGGGTCGCACCACCGGTACCGGCAGGGATCAGGCGGCCGACGATTACGTTCTCTTTCAGGCCAACCAGTTTGTCCTTCTTGCCCTGAACCGAAGCTTCGGTCAGCACGCGGGTGGTTTCCTGGAACGACGCCGCCGAGATGAACGAACGCGTCTGCAGCGAGGCTTTGGTGATCCCCAAGAGGATCGGCTCGCCCTGTGCCGGACGACCACCGCGGGCGATGGTCTTCTCGTTGGCTGCGTCGAACTCCTGCTTGTCGACATGCTCGCCCTTCAGCAGGGTGGTATCGCCTGAGTCCAGGACCTCCCACTTCTGCAGCATCTGGCGCACGATGACCTCGATGTGCTTGTCGTTGATCTTCACGCCCTGCAGACGATAGACGTCCTGCACTTCGTCGATCATGTAATCCGCCAACGCTTCGACACCCATGATGGACAGGATGTCATGCGGAGCCGGGTTACCGTCCATCAGGTATTCACCCTTCTGGATGAAGTCCCCTTCGGCGACCGGGATGTGCTTGCCCTTGGGCACCATGTACTCGATGGTCTCCATGGACTCGTCAGCCGGTTCGATGCTGATGCGGCGCTTGTTCTTATAGTCGCGGCCAAAGCGCACGTAACCATCGGCTTCTGCGATAATCGCGTGATCTTTCGGACGACGCGCTTCGAACAGTTCGGCCACACGCGGCAGACCACCGGTGATGTCCTTGGTTTTGGCGCCTTCACGCGGGATACGCGCAACAACGTCACCAGCTTCGACTTGCTGACCGTCTTCGACCGACAGAATCGCATCCACCGACATTGGATAGTGAACCGGGTTGCCCGCGTCGTTGCGGACCGGCTCGCCATCTTCGCCAACCAGAATGATCTCGGGCTTCAGGTCGCTGCCTTTGGGGGCAGCGCGCCAGTCGATCACGATCTTCTGGGTCATACCGGTTGCTTCGTCGGTCTCGTCACGGACAGCAAGGCCCGAAACAAGGTCGACGTATTTCGCGGTACCGGCTTTCTCGGCGATGATCGGCAGGGTGTACGGATCCCACTCGAACAGCTTGTCGCCACGGGCCACTTTGGTGCCGTCCTTGACGAACAGCTTGGAGCCGTAGCCCAGCTTGTGGCTGGCACGCTCTTCGCCATGCTCGTCCTTGATCACCAGCTTCATGTTCCGGCCCATGACCAGGCTTTCGCCTGCGGCATTGATCAGAATCTGCGGGTTCTCGAAGGAAACGACACCTTCCTGGCTGGCTTCCTGGAACGACTGCTGACCACCTTGCGCAACACCACCGATGTGGAATGTACGCATGGTCAGCTGTGTACCGGGTTCACCGATGGACTGCGCGGCGATGATGCCGACAGCCTCACCCGTGTTCACCATGGTACCGCGTGCAAGGTCACGACCGTAGCAGGTGGCACAGACGCCTTCCTCGGACTCACAGGTCAGAGGCGAGCGAATGCGCATCGACTGAACACCTGCTTCGTCGATGGTGTCAGCCATACGTTCGTCGATCAGCTGACCAGCAGCGACGATCACCTCATCGGTGCCCGGACGCAGAACATCGTCAGCTGCCACACGGCCCAGTACGCGCTCGGCCAGCGAGGCAACAACCTCACCATCGTTTACAGCGGCTTCGGCAGTGATCGCACGCTCGGTCCCACAATCGATCTCACGAACGATACAGTCTTGCGCCACGTCCACCAGACGACGGGTCAGGTAACCCGAGTTCGCCGTCTTCAGAGCGGTATCCGACAGACCCTTACGGGCACCGTGGGTCGAGTTGAAATACTCGAGAACGGTCAGACCTTCTTTAAAGTTCGAGATGATCGGCGTCTCGATGATGTCACCGTTCGGCTTGGCCATCAGGCCGCGCATACCGCCAAGCTGTTTCATCTGAGTGACCGAGCCACGCGCACCGGAGTGGGCCATCATGTAGACCGAGTTCGGTTCCTGCTCGGAACCATCCTCTGCCCGATCCGACGACGAAATCGTCGACATCATGGCCTCGGTGACGCGGTCGTTACACTTCGACCAGGCATCGACAACTTTGTTGTACTTTTCGCCCTGAGTGATCAGGCCGTCCATATACTGCTGTTCAAAGTCCTTCACTTGACCGCGGGTGTCATCGACGATGCCCCACTTGTCATTGGGGATGACCATATCGTCCTTGCCGAACGAGATGCCTGCCTTGAACGCTTCTTTGAAGCCCATCGACATGATCTGGTCACAGAAGATCACCGACTCTTTCTGACCGCAGTAACGGTAGACGGTGTCGATCACCTGCTGCACTTCTTTCTTCCGCAGCAGGCGGTTGACCAGCTCGAACGGCGCTTTGTTGTTCATCGGCAGCAGAGCACCCAGACGCAGACGGCCCGGCGTGGTTTCATACCGCTTCTGAACTTCGTTGCCTTCGTCGTCGATCTGCGTGATCCGCGCGGTGATTTTCGAGTGCAGATGCACCTCACCCGCGTCCAGCGCGTGCTGAACTTCTTCGATCGACCCAAAGACCTTGCCTTCGCCCGGCATGCCTTCGCGTTCCAGGGTCACATAGTAGAGACCCAGGATCATATCCTGCGACGGAACGATGATCGGTGCGCCGTTTGCAGGCGACAAAACGTTGTTCGTCGACATCATCAGAACACGGGCTTCCAGCTGGGCCTCAAGGCTCAGCGGGACGTGAACCGCCATCTGGTCACCGTCGAAGTCGGCGTTAAAGGCCGAACAGACCAGCGGGTGCAGCTGGATGGCTTTACCTTCGATCAGAACCGGTTCGAACGCCTGGATGCCAAGACGGTGCAGCGTTGGCGCACGGTTCAGCATGACAGGGTGCTCGCGGATCACCTCGTCGAGGATATCCCACACTTCGGGGCGCTCTTTCTCGACCAGTTTCTTCGCCTGTTTCACGGTCGAAGACAGACCCTTGGCTTCAAGGCGCGAGTAGATGAACGGCTTGAACAGTTCCAGCGCCATCTTCTTGGGCAGACCACACTGGTGCAGCTTGAGTTCCGGACCGGTCACAATGACCGAACGGCCCGAGAAGTCGACGCGTTTACCCAGAAGGTTCTGACGGAAGCGACCCTGTTTACCTTTCAGCATGTCGGACAGCGATTTCAGCGGACGCTTGTTGGCACCGGTGATCACGCGGCCACGACGGCCGTTGTCGAACAGAGCATCCACGGATTCCTGCAGCATCCGCTTTTCGTTGCGGACGATGATGTCAGGCGCGCGCAGCTCGATCAGACGCTTCAGACGGTTGTTCCGGTTGATAACGCGGCGATACAGATCGTTCAGATCAGACGTCGCAAAACGGCCACCATCCAGCGGAACCAGCGGACGCAGTTCCGGCGGAATGACCGGGATCACGGTCATCACCATCCACTCAGGCCGGTTGCCCGACTCGAGGAAGGATTCAACAACCTTCAGACGCTTGATGATCTTCTTGGGCTTCAGCTCGCCGGTTGCTTCGGCCAGATCAGCGCGCAGCTGCTCGGCTTCGGCTTCCAGATCGATCTGGGCCAGCATCTCACGGATGGCTTCGGCACCGATATTGGCGGTGAACGCGTCCATGCCATAGGCATCCTGCGCATCCATGTACTCTTCTTCGGTCAGCATCTGGCCGTAGGTCAGGTCGGTCAGACCGGGCTCGATAACGACATAGTTTTCAAAGTACAGAACGCGTTCCAGATCGCGCAGCGTCATGTCCAGCATCAGACCGATGCGGGACGGCAGCGATTTCAGGAACCAGATGTGGGCAACGGGCGCGGCCAGTTCGATATGGCCCATACGCTCGCGGCGGACTTTCTGCAGGGTGACTTCCACACCGCATTTCTCGCAGACAACGCCGCGATACTTCATCCGCTTATATTTGCCGCACAGACATTCGTAGTCTTTGATCGGGCCAAAGATGCGCGCGCAGAACAGACCGTCACGCTCGGGCTTGAACGTCCGGTAGTTGATGGTTTCGGGTTTCTTGATCTCACCATAGGACCAAGACAGGATCCGTTCAGGGCTGGCCAGCGAAACCTTGATCTCGTCAAAGACTTTCGGCGGTGTCAGCGGGTTGAACGGGTTGTTGGTGATTTCCTGGTTCATTTTGATACCTCAAATTTTGCGGAAGGGGGGACGGGAGGAAGGGCCGAGGCCCTTACTCCTCAACCTCCGCATCCAGGAGTTCCATATTCAGGCCGAGGCCACGGACTTCTTTAACCAGAACGTTGAACGATTCCGGTACGCCCGCTTCAAAGTTATCCTCGCCCTTGACGATCGACTCATAGACCTTGGTCCGGCCGGCGACGTCATCCGATTTCACGGTGAGCATCTCCTGCAGGGTGTAGGCGGCGCCGTAAGCTTCCAGAGCCCAGACCTCCATCTCTCCAAAGCGCTGACCACCGAACTGCGCCTTACCACCCAGCGGCTGCTGGGTAACCAGGCTGTACGGACCGGTCGAACGCGCGTGGATCTTGTCATCCACCAGGTGGTGCAGTTTCAGCAGGTACTTGATGCCCACGGTCACCGGACGTGCAAATTGCTCACCAGTACGACCGTCGAACAGAACCGACTGACCGCTTTCCGAGAAGCCAGCGCGCACCAGCGCGTCGTTGACGTCAGCCTCTTTGGCGCCGTCAAAGACCGGGGTAGCGATCGGAACACCGCGGGTCACGTTGCCCGCAGCCTCGATCAGGCCATCCTCGTCCAGACCGGTGATGCCTTCTTCGTAGACATCTTCGCCATAGGCCAGCTTCATCGCTTCGCGAACCGGGGTCAGGTCGCCGGAACGGCGGTATTCACCCAGAGCGTCGTCGATGTTCAGGCCCAGACCACGCGCGGCCCAACCCATGTGGGTTTCAAGGATCTGACCGACGTTCATACGCGACGGCACACCCAGCGGGTTCAGACAGAAATCAACCGGCGTACCATCGGCCAGGAATGGCATGTCTTCCATCGGAACAACCTTGGAGATCACACCTTTGTTCCCGTGACGACCGGCCATCTTGTCGCCCGGCTGCAGTTTGCGCTTCACGGCGATGAAAACTTTGACCATTTTCATCACACCCGGCGGCAGGTCATCGCCGCGACGGACTTTCTCGACCTTGTCCTCGAAACGGGCGTCCAGAGCACGCTTTTGCACTTCGTACTGCTCGTTCAGAGCTTCGACGATCTGTGCGTCCTGCTCGTCTTCCAGCGCCAGCTGCCACCACTGACCACGGGTCAGGGTTTCCAGCAGGTCCTCGGTGATCACCGACCCTGCCTTGACGCCTTTCGGGCCTTTGACAGCGGTTTTACCCAGGATCAGGCCTTGCAGACGCGCATAGATGTTGCGGTCCAGGATCGCCAGCTCGTCGTCCCGGTCACGGGCCAGACGTTCGACTTCCTCACGCTCGATCTGCAGCGCACGCTCGTCTTTTTCGACGCCGTGACGGTTGAAGACGCGGACCTCAACGACAGTCCCGTAATCACCCGGCTTCACACGCAGCGAAGTGTCGCGCACGTCAGATGCTTTTTCGCCAAAGATGGCGCGCAGCAGCTTTTCTTCCGGGGTCATCGGGCTTTCGCCCTTCGGAGTGATCTTGCCGACCAGAATATCGCCCGGCTCAACATCCGCGCCGATGTAAACGATGCCCGCCTCGTCGAGGTTGCGCAGCGCTTCTTCACCGACGTTCGGGATATCGCGGGTGATCTCTTCCGGGCCCAGCTTCGTGTCACGGGCGGCGACTTCGAATTCCTCGATATGGACCGAGGTAAAGACGTCGTCACGCGCGATACGTTCCGAGATCAGGATCGAGTCTTCGTAGTTGTAACCGTTCCACGGCATGAATGCGACGACCACGTTCTTACCCAGAGCCAGTTCACCCATATCGGTCGACGGACCGTCGGCAATGACTTCGCCCTTCTGGACGGTGTCACCCACCTTGATCAGCGGACGCTGGTTGATGCAGGTGTTCTGGTTAGACCGCTGGAATTTGCGCAGACGATAGATGTCAACGCCAGCGTCGCCCAGTTCCAGATCTTCGGTGGCGCGGATAACGATACGCTGGGCATCGACCTGGTCGATGATACCGGCGCGTTTCGCCTGGATCGCAGCACCCGAGTCGATGGCGACCTTTTCCTCGATCCCGGTACCGACCAGAGGCGCTTCGGCGCGCAGCAGCGGAACCGCCTGACGTTGCATGTTCGAGCCCATCAGAGCACGGTTGGCGTCGTCATTTTCAAGGAACGGGATCAGCGATGCAGCGACCGAGACCAGCTGTTTCGGCGACACGTCGATCAGGTCCACATTCTCACGCGGGGCGAGGGTGTAGTCACCGGCCTGACGGGTCGAAACCAGATCGTTGATGAACTTGCCATCGGCGTCCAGAGTCGCGTTCGCCTGCGCCACGGTGTGACGCATTTCCTCGGTCGCGGACATGTAGTGAACCTCATCGGTCACCTCGGCATCTTTAACGACGCGGTACGGTGTTTCGATGAAGCCATACTTGTTCACACGGGCAAAGGTGGCCAGCGAGTTGATCAGACCGATGTTCGGACCTTCCGGCGTTTCAATCGGGCACATCCGGCCATAGTGGGTCGGGTGAACGTCGCGCACCTCAAAGCCCGCACGCTCACGTGTCAGACCACCGGGGCCAAGCGCCGAGAGACGGCGTTTGTGGGTCACTTCCGACAGCGGGTTGGTCTGGTCCATGAACTGCGACAGCTGCGACGAGCCGAAGAATTCGCGAACAGCAGCCGCGGCAGGCTTCGCATTGATCAGGTCTTGCGGCATGACAGTGTCGATCTCGACCGACGACATACGCTCTTTGATCGCGCGCTCCATGCGCAGCAGGCCAACGCGGTACTGGTTCTCCATTAGTTCGCCGACCGAACGCACACGACGGTTGCCGAGGTGGTCGATATCGTCCACGTCGCCTTTACCGTCACGCAGTTCCACCAGCGCCTTGATGCAGGCCACGATGTCTTCGCGGCGCAGGGTGCGCAGGGTGTCCGGCGCATCCAGAGCCAGACGCATGTTCATCTTCACGCGGCCAACGGCGGACAGGTCATAACGCTCGCTGTCGAAGAACAGGGTGTCGAACAGAGCCGACGCAGCCTCGACGGTGGGCGGCTCACCCGGACGCATAACGCGGTAGATGTCCATCAGCGCGCTTTCACGGTTCAGGTTCTTGTCCTGAGCCATGGTGTTGCGCATGTAGGGGCCGACATTGACGTTGTCGATGTCCAGAACCGGGATGTCGGTGATACCGGCATCGATCAGTTCCTTGACAGTGCCGCCGATCAGGTCGCCATCCTTGTCATATTCCAGGGTCAGTTCATCACCGGCTTCGACATAGATCGCACCGGTTTCTTCGTTGATGATGTCCTTGGCGACAAATTTGCCGACGATGTTATCGAACGGGACCAGCAGGTCGGTGACGACGCCTTCTTCGATCAGCTTCTTGACCGCGCGAGGCGTGACTTTCTTGCCGGCTTCAGCAATCACTTCCCCGGATTTCGCGTCGATCAGATCATAGGTGGGACGGGTGCCGCGGACACGCTCGGGGAAGAACGGTGTGACCCAACCCTTCTTCTTGTCCAGCGAGTACGACACGGTGTCGTAATACGCGTCCATGATTGCTTCCTGATCCAGACCCAGCGCATAGAGCAGGGTTGTCACAGGCAGCTTACGGCGACGGTCGATACGGGCGAAAACGATGTCTTTGGCGTCGAACTCAAAGTCCAGCCAGCTGCCGCGATACGGGATGATACGGCAGGCGAACAGCAGCTTGCCCGAGGAGTGGGTCTTGCCCTTGTCATGGTCAAAGAACACACCGGGCGAACGGTGCATCTGGGACACGATCACACGCTCGGTGCCGTTCACGATGAACGTACCGTTCGGTGTCATCAGGGGCATGTCGCCCATGAACACGTCCTGTTCTTTGATGTCTTTGACCGATTTCGCACCGGTGTCCTCATCGACATCAAACACGATCAGACGCAGGGTCACCTTCAGCGGCGCGCTGTAGGTCATGTCGCGCTGCATGCACTCTTCGACGTCATATTTGGGTTTTTCCAGATCGTATTTCACGAACTCCAAAACGGAAGTTTCGTTGAAATCCTTGATCGGGAAAACCGACTGGAACACACCTTTGATGCCTTCGCCGTCAGTGGGCTGGTCAGCATCGCCGGAGCGCAGGAAAAGATCATAAGAAGATTTCTGGACCTCAATGAGGTTCGGCATCTCCAGCACTTCGCGGATTTTGCCGTAATATTTACGAAGACGTTTCTGGCCAAGGAACGTTTGAGCCATGTCAGATGTCACCTTTCGATGTTCTCAGCGGGCAAAGACACCGTCGGGCCCCGGCATCTTGCACATTCGAGACGACACGTCCGGATCAATTCATGGCCACCGTCCCGAAGGCAGCCTCCCGATCCGCGAACCGCGTCTTAGAAAACGCCCCAACCCATGAGGCCCTTTCTAAGACAGGTTCGGCTGGACCCGGATTTCTCCGGACCCAGCCAAATTTTTCGGCGCATCAGCGATGCACCAGAGACTAAGCTTAGGCCAGCTCGACTTCGGCGCCAGCTGCTTCCAGCTTCGCTTTGACGTCTTCTGCTTCTGCTTTGTCCACGCCTTCTTTGATCTTGCCGCCAGCTTCGACCAGTTCCTTGGCTTCTTTCAGGCCCAGGCCGGTGATGCCGCGAACTTCTTTGATGACGTTGATTTTCGAAGCGCCGGCGTTCTTCAGAACGACGTCGAATTCGGTTTTTTCTTCCTCAGCTGCACCGCCGGCGTCGCCACCAGCAGCCATGACAACTGCGCCGCCTGCTGCGGGCTCGATGCCGTACTCGTCTTTGAGGATGGTTTTCAGTTCTTGTGCTTCCAGCAGGGTCAGACCCACGATGCTTTCTGCGAGTGCTTTCAGATCAGCCATTTTATCAGCTCTTTCCGTTTACAGTGTGTGTTCCAACGTCAGGGTATTCACCCTACGCAGATCATTCAGTGCCAACCGCTTACGCAGCTTCCGCCTTCTCTTCGATGGTGGAAAGGATGCTTGCGATGTTGCTTGCAGGTGCGCCAATCGCGCCGGCGATGTTCGAAGCAGGTGCGCCAATGCAGCCCACGATCGAAGCAATAAGCTCCTCGCGAGACGGCATTTTCGAAACTGTTTCGACGCCTTTGCGGTCCAGAGCGTTCTCACCCATTGCACCACCAAGAATTTCAAAATTCTTGTTATCCTTGGCGAAGTCCTCGGCCACCTTGGCTGCTGCCACGGGGTCCTCGGAATAGGTCAGAACGGTCATCCCTGTCAGCAGGTCGGCCATGCTTGCACACGGCTTACCCTCAAGGGCGATTTTGGCGAGCCTGTTCTTGGCAACACGCACGGAGCCACCCGCGTCACGAGCACGTGCGCGAAGGTCCTGCATCTCGGCAACTGTCAGACCGGCGTAATGAGCAACCACTACGACGCCAGAGCTTTCGAAGATTTGGCCGAGTTCCTCGACCACTTTCTCTTTCTGGGCTCTATCCACAGTTCTCTCCAAGTTAGGGGCGATACCTCACCCCGGCTCATATTTGCCGAGGGGCAAACCCCGGCGTTCAGGTCCGTTATTACGGGATTGGCCAAAATGCGCCCGAGGATCGTGACCCTCAGAATTCTTTGGTCTTACCCGTCTCAGGCAGGGAATTAAGGGGCCGGATGGACCCACCCACCGTCTTGGACGAAACGAAATAAAGCGCACGACGAATCGCACGCTTTACTCCGCAGTTCTCTTTAGGGCAGATGCCGGGAGTTTCCAAGGGGTAAATTGCCCTGATCGAACCTTTGGCAAGAGACCGCATTTGTCAGCGATTGACATGTCCTGCGGGCTGGGGTCCTGTCAAAAACAAACCACTTTGCGATCCTGTTCTGCCCACCTACCCCAGCATGCTGACCCTCACCAAAGATGAACACAAACGCGCCACTGGCTTTGTCGAGGAATTCTCACGCCATTCTGCGGTAGATGGGATATTGCCGTTCGAATGCATCTATCGGTCACATGACTTTCCCGACACGCGCATGGTGCTGCGGATCAAGGGGCCAAGACAGCATTTTGCCCTGAAAATCGACACTGCGTCACCGACATCAGGGCGGTTACAGAAAGAGTTCGACCTCCTGACACGCCTGACGCAAGCATTGGAAAAGCACAAGGCATCGCGGGTGATACGCCCTTGCTATATGTCTCCAGGTTTCATGTTCTTTGTGACAGAGCTCATTGACCGCCCAACCTGCGTTGATGTGATCCACAACAGCCAAGACGACGATCAGGTCGCACAGATTTACCGTCGTGCCGGGGCGTGGCTGCATGATCTTCACAGCGTCCAGCCCTCCAAGGATTATGGCTTTCGTCCACGCTGGATGACCGACGGCATCAACGCTTTGCTAACCGAAGTGCCGCCCCTTATTCGGATGGAAGGTCAGCCAATGGCCGAACGGCTGGAAAGGGATGTTCTGCTGTTAAAAGGCATTCCAGAAACACAGGTGTTTTCGCACGGGGATTTCCACGGCCAAAACCTGCTTGTCGGTCAAGGTGAGATGATTGGTCTGGATTTCACCGAGGCCCGAGAAAAGCTGGCAGTCTATGACATCGTCGACTTCTTTAAGTCGGACATTTTCCGAGATGCGGACCCCTCGGACATCGACCGCAGCGGTATCGTGAAACACAACAAGGACATGTTCTTTCGGCTCTACCGACATCCGATTCATATGGAAATTTTGGATTTCTGCGTTCGTGGGCGTCTTTTGAAAGACTGGCTGTCCCTTTGGCAGACCACGCACGTCTGCAGCACCTACGAGGAAAGCAGGCGGCAGCGCCTGGGCGACCGACTGCGGATCGCGTTCCGAAACGATTTAGTTTGCGCAACTGGGCCAAGTTAACGCAATTGTGTGAAATTCCCTGTAAACAACAACATTGACTAAGGCAGCCTAACCCATTCTCTTAATCGCAGAGGGAAGCCCGAGTTTGCAGTGTTTGGGCCCGCCATAACAGGTATCAGGAAAGTTAGTCTCAAAGATGGTTCTCCGCAGTTTTTTTGCTCAGGACAGCTCCAGCCTCGTCGCCACGTTTGTTCCCGGTTCAGCCGACTCTAACGACATCGAAGTTGGCGGTTCGATCATCAACAACTCGGACACGCCAAACGGCACGATATTCACCTATTCCAGCGGCACCGGGACGACCGTCACACTGAATGACACAAGTGGCAGCGCGGATGTATTCAACGATGATCAGGAATCCGGCCATGTCATCACAGACGGTGGCGGCATAGTTGCCGACAACGCTCAGGTCGAATCCGAGTCCATCATCACGGTGCGCGCTCTGGACGCGAATGGGAATCAGACCGGCCCCGAGATCGATATCTATGTGTTCTCTCAAAACGGAGACACTCAAGATGTCTGGGGATATGGCACCTCGGCCCCGCTGGAAACCGGAACTTCCTACGTCAAAATCGGCGGCTCAAACGCCGGCAGTTCCAGCTATTCGGACTATATCACCTGTTTTGCTGCAGGTACGTTGATAGAAACCGCAGACGGAGCGGTTGATGTGCAAACCCTTGAACGCGGGCAACTCGTCTGGACCCGGGATGGTGGATTGCAACCGGTGCGCTGGATCGGGACGACCGAGGTTCCTGGCTTTGGCGCCTTTGCTCCGGTGGTAATCGAGGCCGGAACGCTCGGGAACACGCGTGACCTTATGGTGTCGCAAGAACACCGGGTGCTGATCAAGGCGCCCGCGACTGACATGCTGTTCGGATCACCCGAGGTGTTTGTGGCCGCCAAGCATCTTTGCGGGCATTCCGGGATTTCGATCCGCGAAACGGACCGTATCACCTATGTGCATTTCATGTTTGATCGACACCAAATCGTACGGTCGAACGGTGCGCTTTCGGAAAGCTTCTATTACGGAAACAGCGCCAAATACGCGCTGTCCTCCCCTCAGAGGGCCGAAATCAGGGCGCTTTTCCCTTCAATTGAGGACATCACGGATGCCTTCCGGCACACCGCAGTCCCAACAGTCAGTGCGCGTGAAGCCAGCGTGTTGCGCGCCTACCTCTGACAAATGACAGGCCTGAAAGTGAAAAACCCGGGCTGCGTCAGCAACCCGGGCTTCTATTGTAAGCGTGTGCCTAAGGCTTATTCGCCCGCAGCAGCCGCCACGTCCAGAGTCACGCCCGGGCCCATAGTCGAGCTCAGCGCGATTTTCTTCATGTAGGTGCCTTTGGCGCCCGACGGCTTAGCCTTGGCCACAGCCGAGACGAATGCACGGACGTTTTCAGCCAGCTTGGCTTCGTCGAACGACGCTTTGCCAACACCGGCGTGCACGACGCCGCCTTTTTCCGCCTTAAACTGAACTTCGCCGCCCTTGGCTGCTTCCACGGCCGCTTTCACGTCCATGGTCACGGTGCCAACTTTGGGGTTCGGCATCAGGTTGCGGGGTCCCAGAACCTTACCCAGACGACCGACGATCGGCATCATGTCCGGGGTTGCAATGCAGCGATCGAATTCGATGGTGCCGCCCTGGATGGTTTCCATCAGGTCTTCTGCGCCAACGATATCTGCGCCTGCTTCTTTTGCTTCGTCAGCCTTGGGGCCACGAGCAAAAACAGCAACGCGCATCGCTTTACCGGTGCCGTTCGGCAGGCCGACAACGCCGCGAACCATCTGGTCTGCGTGGCGGGTGTCAACGCCCAGGTTCAGTGCGATTTCGATGGTCTCGTCGAATTTCGAGGTTGCGTTGGCTTTGACCAGGGCAACTGCTTCTTCGACCGACAGGTTTTCCTTGCCGGCGACAGCTTCGCGCGCAGCGCGGGTACGTTTACCGAGTTTTGCCATCTTACTTCACCTCGATGCCCATGGAGCGGGCCGAGCCCAGGATGATCTGCATTGCGCCTTCGACGTCGTTGGCGTTCAGATCTTTCATTTTGGCTTCGGCGATTTCGCGAACCTGCTTCGAAGTCACGGTTGCCACGGTCTCACGACCGGGGTTCTCCGCGCCACGAGGACGGTTACGCTTGCCAACCGGCTTCAGACCAGCTGCTTTTTTCAGGTAGTAAGACGCGGGCGGCGTCTTGATGTCCATGGTAAAGGACTTGTCCTGATAATAGGTGATCACGGTCGGGCACGGAGCGCCGGGCTCCATGTCTGCGGTCTTGGCGTTGAACGCCTTGCAGAATTCCATGATGTTGATGCCGCGCTGACCCAGCGCCGGACCAACTGGCGGCGACGGGTTCGCCTGACCTGCAGGAACCTGCAGTTTCATTGTACCAGCAAGCTTCTTGGCCATTTGGTTTTCCTTTCAACTTAGGTAGGACGCGTCCCACCCAGATTTTGTTGCGTGGTCCGATCCGGGATCGCGATCCCAGCAACCTCCCACGAGAGAATCTCGCCCGAAGACGATAGAGGCGGCGTTTATATTGGAACGGAGTGGTTGGCAAGTGGCTGCCTCCATATTCCACGTAAACCTCTTTGCACCAAAATCAGCTCCGATAACCGGCGTCGGCACACGATACAAAAATCTTTAAAGGGTTAAGTTGCTTAAGAAACAGAGGCGGGTATCTTGGGACAACGTATCTCAAAGAGGGGCGGTCTGGGATGGCATCATCTCGACTAAACAAAGGGCTACTGATCTGCGTTCTTCTCGCGATGTTGCCAGGCTGCGGCAGCAAGGCGCAAGATCAGAGCTCGGAGTCTGAAACATCCACACAAACCGACAGCGCCGGTAAGTCCTCTTCAGTTGCCGCAACAGGAATTGATCCAGCCACCTATGCCGGTCGGTTTCAGATCAAACTGACCAAGGAAGCCCCGCTGCGCGATATTCCCGTTCCCTTCACCGTCTACGGTGGTCTGGAAGAATCCAGCTCGACCCGTTTGCGATTGAGGGCCTTCATTGATTTGCGCGGATTACAGGAAAAAGCGCCCCAGATACTGACAGGCCCCCTAGAAGAAAGCTGCAAACGTCAAATATATCTCGAGGTCCGAGATGTCACCGCTATAGACGAAACCGTAAAGGTCGAGGGGTCAGCCCGCGCACAGTTTACGCGGTGTAACCGGCGCGAAGAACCTGGAATTCGCTATTTTGGGACCACAGTGGATGCCGTTGCTGTCGCTAGAGCGGAAGTTAAAGGCCAATGCCTGACATTCAGCATCGAAAGCGTTGACCTTAGCCCGCGCGGTTTCATCGGAGCCGTCAGCAATCTCTTCGGCCTGACCAATCGTATTAACGAGGCCGTACTGGAAAAGGGTGGAGAGTTTTTGGCCAAGCATCCGGTTTGCCCACCACTGCCCGAAGAATTCAGTGTGCTCGACCCGATTTATGAGTCCGGTGGCACACGTGAGATCGCTCCCGGCGGGATGGGAGCTGCTGTCGTCGGATCGGCTGACGTCAGCGCGGAGACGATAGTCAAAGTCCTCGGGGGGCTTAAGGAGCTTGGCGTATTGGAGTTTGCTCAATGAGGCTTTGGTTAATCATCCCGGTCTTAATGGCAGCCGTTCTGGGCGCCCGAGCCCCATACGCACAACAGGTGAACTTTGTTATTGACGCGACATTGCCGGTTCGCGAGACGGAGTTGCCCTATCAGCTAAATCTGAACCTGACTGCCGTTGCCCCCACACGGATAGGAGTTGGAGCCCTGCTCGACCTGCGGGAAATGCAGAAAATTGTTCCGGAAAAACTGGCTGACAACGCGATAATCGACAATTGCGGTCTGCAAGTCAGACTTGATGACATAAGCTTTAGGGCCAAGGATGATGCTATCGATCTAGACGGTGAAGTAACTGTCACGATCTTCGAATGCAGCCGAACCAGCGAACGCGACTTTCAGCGAGGCCAGGAAAAGAATGCCATCCTGGCCAATATGTCCACCGAAGCCACCGTCGAATTGCGCGACAATTGTGCCTACTTCAAACTAATCGATCTCACGCTTACCGCACCAGAAGCGCAGCGTGAACAGGTTCTGGAAGACGATACACTCGAGTCCGTAAAAGAGTTGATGTTGGCCGCTGTGGATCTTGTACTCAACGAAACCCCATTGTGTCCTGAATTGCCTTCAGAACTCGCGTCACTCGATCCGAAGTACGAGAAAGGCGGCCCGCGCGAGATCGGAGAGGGGGGTCTTGGTGTTTTTCTAGACGGTTCTGTAGATGTTAGCCCTTCGACAATCCTCGACATTCTTACTGTTCTTCAGCAACAGGAACTGATCCCCGGTCGGCCATAACAAAGTAAACTGTCGTGGCGATCGTCCCTCGGCGACCGGTCGCAATAGAAGCTCTCCAATAAAAACGCCGCGGTGCTCGTGGCATCGCGGCGCTGAAAAGCTTGCTGAAGTGGCTATTAGCTCTGCTTCGTAACCTGCGTGAAGTCCAGCTCGACGGGGGTCTCCCGGCCAAAGATCGAAACCGAGACTTTCAGCTTCTGGTTCTCGTCGTCCACGCCTTCGACCATGCCGTCGAAATCCTCGAACGGGCCGTCGTTGACCTTGACCTTCTCACCGACCTCGAAGGTGATCATCAGCTTGGGCGCTTCTTCACCTTCCTGCACGCGGTTGAGGATCTGGTTCACCTCGGCGTCGCGCATCGGCATCGGGCGACCCTGCGGGCCCAAGAAGCCGGTGACGCGGTTGATCGAGTTCACAAGGTGATAGCCCTGATCGGACATTTCCATATGCACCAGCACGTAACCGGGCATGAAACGACGTTCGGTCGTAACCTTCTTGCCCCGGCGCACTTCGATCACCTCTTCGGTGGGCACCAGAACCTCGTCGATGTCGTCCTCAAGGCCCTGCTCGGCCACGGACGTGCGGATCTGCTCTGCGATCTTCTTTTCGAAATTCGAAAGAACGCTGACCGAGTACCACCGTTTCGCCATGAACCTGTCGTCCTTGTTTGCCTTAGGCAGCCCTGAGTGCCGGACATGCCGTCATTGAAATCCTATCGCATCACCCGGAATAAAAAGCGGCGCACAGCCCGAATCGCCGCACGCCCATTCCGAATAGTACCGCGTCAACTACTCTGACATTGCGCGCTGTGCAAGGGGGCAGTGGCGTTTCCGCCCTGCCCTAACCGACTTAGCCAAACATGCCGAGGATCAGTTGCAGACCACCGCGAATGCCCAGATCGACCAGCGCAAAGAATACGGCTGCCAGCGCCGCCATAATGAACACCATGACCGTGGTTAGCAGCACCTCGCGCCGGGTCGGCCAGACGACCTTTGCAACTTCGGCACGGACTTGCTGAATGAACTGGATCGGATTCATAGTTGCCATTTGGCTTGGTTCTCTCTGCTAGCGGATAGGCCGGACATAACCGGGCATTAAGGCAATTTCAAGGGCGCTCAGCGCAACGTGTCAGGGCTTGGGCTTGTCGTCCCATTCATCGCTGAGGATACGCCGCGCGTCGCCTTCGGGATCGTCATACTGGTTCGAGCGGACCGTGTACACGAAGGCCACAAGGCCAACCCCGCCCAGAAACAGGGAAATAGGTATCAGATAGGCCAGAACTTCCATCGGTTTACCTTAGACGCAGGGCGTTCAGTGACACGGTAATCGACGAGGTCGACATCGCCAAAGCCGCGATCAACGGTGTGGCCAGGCCAGCGACGGCCAGCGGCACCGCGATGATATTATAAACGGTGGCGATGCGAAAGTTCTCGCGAATCCGCTTGGTCGCTTTGACGGCCGTTTCGCAGGCATCGGCAATCGGGGCCAGATCATTGCCTAGCAGCACGATATCCGAGGCCACCCGCGCCGCATCCAGCGCCGAGGCTGGCGAGATCGACACATGTGCCGCCGCAAGTGCTGCAGTGTCGTTCAGACCGTCACCGACCATCAGCACGTGGCGGCCCTCGTTGCTGAGATTCTGCACGCGAGCGGCCTTATCCTGCGGCAGGGCTTGCGCGACCCAGTTTTCAATACCCAGTTTCGCCGCCAGCGCCTGAACCGCGCCCTGAGTGTCGCCAGAGATCAGGATAACCTCTTTGCCCGCATCCCGGAACGCCAGAACCGCCTCGGCTGCACCAGGGCGCAGGCTGTCCGAGAACAAGAACGCCACAGGCACCTGCCCCGCGACCGACAACCATGCCGCTGTCTGGTCGCCTTCTTCCGCGCCGGTCCAAGCCGCGCGGCCCAGACGTACACGTTGACCGTGATGAATGCCCTCGGTGCCATATCCCGGCACTTCCGTAATCTCTTGCAGACGGGCCGGTTTTATCCCTGCGTCCCGCGCGGATTTGGCCAGAGCAACGGACAATGGATGAGACGATGCCTCGGCCAGCGCCAGTGCCACCTCGAGATCGGCGCGCGAGTGATCGCCCAGATTGGTCAGTTCTGGCGCGCCTGAAGTCAGCGTGCCGGTCTTGTCGAACACCACAGTATCGACCTCGGCCAAACGCTCCAAAGCGGTGGCGTGTTTGATCAGCATCCCTTTATGGAACAAGCGCCCTGAAGCAGCGGTTGTTACTGCTGGCACCGCCAGCCCCAATGCGCAGGGACAAGTGATGATGAGCACAGCGGCTGCGATGTTCAGCGCGGTGCGGATATCGCCGGAATAGATATACCAGCCCAGGAAGCTGAGTGCTGACAGAATATGCACACCCGGCGCGTAGAGTTTGGCTGCCTTGTCCGCCAAAGAAGTGTACCGAGACCGGCCGGATTCCGCGATGGCGACCAGATCGGCCATACGGTGCAGCGAAGTGTCTTCACCCACCGCCGTCGCACGGATCGTCAGGGGGCCAGTTAGGTTAACCTCACCCGCGCTGACGGTCAGGCCCGCTTCGGCGAAGACAGGCAGGGTTTCCCCGGTCAGCAAGGACCGGTCGAGTTCGGACTGGCCGGAGACAATTTCGCCGTCCACGGGCATTCGACCGCCGGGCCGGACGAGGACCAAATCGCCAACAGCCAGCGAGGCTACAGCCACCTCTTCCTCAACCCCGTCTACCACCTTGATAGCCCTGGGCACTTCGAGCGCCGTGAGTTCCTCAGCCGCAGATCGCGCGGCGGCGCGGGTGCGATAGTCCAGATAGCGACCAGCCAAAAGGAAGAATGTCAGGGTCAAAGCCGCATCGAAATAGGCATGCTCACCGCTCAGCGCGGTTTCCCAAAGCGACGTGATCAGCGCCAGCAGAATGGCCAGCACAATCGGCACGTCCATGTTCAGGCGTCGAACACGCAAAGCCGACCAGGCGTTCGCAAAGAAGGGCTGCGCAGAAAAGGCAATCGCCGGCAGCGCAATCGCCGCCGAGATCCAGTGGAACATGTCTCGCGTCGCGTCTGAGGCTCCTGACCAGACCGATACCGACAGCAACATCACATTCATTGTGGCAAACCCGGCCACCGCTAGCCGCATCAGCAGATCACGCCCGGCCTTGTCCGCCTGCGTGGCCGACAACGCACCGGGGTCCAACTCATGTGCTTCGAACCCCGCGCGTTCCAGCACCGGGATCAAATCGACGGCGCGCAGATCGGGCGCGGCTTTTACCATCGCACGTTTGAGGGTCAGGTTGACCCGCGCGTCCTCGACCCCGGGATGGGCATTCAACTCGCGCTCGACCGTCGCGATACAGGCCGAGCAATGAATGCCCGGCAGCGACAGTGCGATCTGCACATCCTCGGGCACCGGCCGCGCTGGTTCCGCCGGGCTAGCAATGCATCCCGGACAGGCTGCGGTGCCAGAGGTCAGCTGCGCCGTCATTCAGTTACCCCTTCACGTACAGCGGCACCCGCTGCGCAAATTCTGCGCCCTCATGGTCCTTGGCGACCAGACGGATGTTCCAGTTGCCCTTGCCCAGAGCGGCAGGCGTCGCATAGGCCTGACCGTCAAAGGTGAAATCGGGCGAGAAGTCCTCTTTCACATGGGTTGCGCGGCCAACAACGGCCTGCAATTCGGCCACTTCAACCGGGGCTCCAGTCTTGTCGGTGATATGCAGGATCAGCAGCCCACCGGACACCTCAGCGCGAATCTCCCAACCCAGCGACTGCTGTTCCTGCAGACGCTCATTAAACTCCTGACTGGCGACGTATGAATTCTTGACCTCAAGCCCCGGAAAGGTCTTGACCGCGCTGTAGGCCAGGACGAGGTTCACGGCGATGATCACGCCAAAGGCGGCAACGAACACTGCCAATGCGTGCTTGCCGGTGAATTGACGTTCAGCCATGTTCAGTTCCCCCGTCCGTTAAACGTGGTGTCTTTATAAGCGCGCTCGCCACTTTCCAGGTCTTCGACCCAGATCCGCACTGGTGTCACATCCTGTGCTGCCGGGCCGGTATCACCAGCAGTCACGATGTAAACACGGGTCAATTGTGCCGTATCTGCGGTGACATTGACAGTGGCACCTTCGATACCCTCGATCTGGACCTGCAGCGCGGGGTCTCCTGCCAGAGACAGTTTGAAAGGACGATCCTCGCCATGCTTGTTGCGCAAGCGGACGTCATAGGTATTGCGGATCGTGCCATCCGACAAGGTAACGAAGGTCGGGTTACGCACCGGCGCCACGGTCAGGTCAATATCCGCGCGGATAAACAGGGCAAACAACAGAGCAAAACCCACCAGAGACCACATGGCCGTATACATGATCGTCCGAGGCCGCAGGATATGCTTCCAGACGTTC
The DNA here is from genome assembly GCF_040329455.1 of Ruegeria sp. SCP11. Lineage (NCBI taxonomy): Bacteria > Pseudomonadati > Pseudomonadota > Alphaproteobacteria > Rhodobacterales > Roseobacteraceae > Ruegeria > Ruegeria sp. SCP11. Next base: position 98,130 of record NZ_JBDZYG010000014.1, read on the forward strand.
TTGGGCGGCTGCCCCGATCGTCCGCGAGTCTCATCGCTCAGCGCCATATAGTCGATCAAACCACGCGGCTTGCCGATCTTGGCCATCATGTCGTCACAGGCGTCGATACACAGCGCGCAGGTGATGCATTCCAACTGCTGACCGTCCCGAATGTCGATGCCCACGGGGCAGACATTCACGCAGGCCATACAATCGATGCAGTCTCCCAACTCGGAATCGGCGGTGCGCTTGCCCTTACCGCGCGGCTCACCCCGCCATTCGCGATAGCCGACGACCAGCGTGTCCTCGTCCATCATCGCGGCCTGAATGCGCGGCCACGGACAGGCATAGATACAAATCTGTTCACGAGCAAATCCGCCGAACAGAAAGGTCGTACCGGTCAAGATCAGAACGGTTGTATAGGCAACCGGGTGGGCATTGCCGGTGACCAGATCACGGGCCAGTGTTGGTGCATCGGCGAAATAGAACACCCAGGCCCCACCGGTTGCCAAACCGATCAACAGCCACACCGTCCATTTCGTGACACGCAGCCGGGCCTTTCGGAAATCCAGCTTTTCCTGACGATGCAATCGCAGTCGGGCGTTGCGATCGCCCTCGATCCAGCGTTCGACCAAAATGTAGAGGTCGGTCCAGACAGTTTGAGGACAGGCATAACCACACCATACGCGCCCCAGCGCCGAGGTGAACAGGAACAGCCCCAGACCGGCCATGATCAGCAGGCCCGCCACGAAGTAAAATTCATGCGGCCAGATTTCGATCCAGAAGAAGTAAAAACGACGGTTTGCCAAATCCAGCAATACCGCCTGATCCGGCAGACTGGGGCCGCGATCCCATCTAAACCACGGCGTCACATAGTAAATTCCCAGCGTGACAGCTAGGATGATCCACTTCAGGTTTCGAAACGGCCCGGACACGCGTCGGGGAAAAATCGGCTCCCTAGCAGCATAAAGGCTGGGGGCGGGGTCGGAATCGCTCACGAGCTGGCTCCAGATGTGGCTGGTAATTAGGCGCCTTGTCCCAGATCATAAAGATAGCCACTTTGACATGGGTCAAAAGCGCATCGCACAGACACCTTTTGTCACATGCGACCAGTTTGCCGCCTTAGCCACCCAACAAAAACCTTGACCGCGGGCCGCAGAGGAACATCGCCGGTGACAATATAATAGCCGCCTTCGCCCGGTTCGCAAAACAGTTCGACAATGCGACCCGCTTGTATGTCGGGCTCGACGAAATGGCGCACCGTGACACTCACCCCCTGACCGGAACGCAGCCCTTCAAGCACGAGATTGCCCGGCAACGCGATCCGACCAGCGCGCGGGCCATGCTTAACGCCCTGCCGGGCCAGCCATGAGGACGCTTCCGTGGTTCCAAGCTCCTCAAGCCAGGGCAACTGGCTCAGCTCGTCTGGCGTCATCGCCCCCCTGCCCTTGAGCAATGAGGGTGCCGCGACGATCACGATTGGGCTTTGTAGTAACAATTCCGCGTTCAAACCGGGCCAGTTGCCATTACCATAGCGGATCGCCACTTCCACCCCGCCCGGTCGCAGATCGACCTGCTTGGGTGAGGGGTCCAACATCAGAGGAATGTCGGGATGGTCGGCCTGAAACGCAGGCAGGCGCGGCATCAGCCACGAGGCTGCAAACGAAGGGGTCAGAGACACGTGAACCGGTCGATCCTCGGTGAAGTGCATCAAATCGGCTACGGCATCCCCAATTGCCCCAAAACCAAGATGCAGGGCGCGGGCCAGCTTTTCACCTTCGGCGGTCAGGACCATCGACTTCCCACTCCGGTCCAGCAAGGCCGCGCCCAGATGCCTCTCAAGCGCGCGCAGTTGCTGGCTAATGGCAGCGTGACTGACATTGAGCAGTGCCCCGGCCTGCACCACATTCCCCGTTTCCGCAAAGGCGTGAAAAGCCTTCAGCGACGCTAGGGGCGGCATTTTCATCCAATCCATATGTAAGCCTTAGTTACATTAAGGAATGCTAATTGAGTCGCATGTTCAATCTAAAAGATCAATCCTGACATCAAACCCACACAATCTGAGGAGGGATCAAATGCTGTCGATATTCGCACGTAGTTTCATGGTCGCCACCCATATGGATGGTCGCGACAAGTATCAGGACCGTCAATCGCGGGACGAGGATCAGTGGTGGAAGAAAACCAAACGCGTTTCACGTTCCTATTCGAAATGACAGGTCTTTTGGACCGGATCGAAACAGGCTACTAGTCTAAGGTAATAGCACCGGCTGTTCAGGAAACGCGCGAACAGATGGAACAGCCGGTGCCTCAACCTTCGGGCGGCAAACCGTCCGAAGGTATTCTTTTGCCGTTACTGACCGCCACCCAACTGGTGGACGTAAGCCGTGACAGCGCGGATCTGCGCGTCGGTCAGACGGTTTTCCCATGCAGGCATCACACCGAAGCGGCTGTAAGTGACCGTCTCGGTCAGAGCCTCTTCGCTCCCGCCATAAAGCCAGATGGCATCGGTCAGGTTCGGTGCGCCCTGGAACACATCGCCAGTGCCGTCCTCACCGTGGCAAGCGGCGCAGTTGTCTTCGAAGACAACCTTGCCCGCCTGCGCTGCCGCATCGTCGGACTGCGCATTGGTCAGAGACATCACATACTGAACGACTTGAGTGATTTCTTCCTTTTCGAGGATCTCACCAAAGGCCGGCATCTCGGAATAACGCGCATCGTCGCTTTCCTCATTCCGGATACCGTGGGCGATTGTGAACTCGATATCTTCAAGCGTACCGCCCCACAGCCATGCGTCGTCCAGCAGGTTCGGGAATCCGGTTGCACCCTGCGCACCCGAACCGTGGCACTGCGCGCACCAGGTACGGAACACAGCGCCGCCCGAGTTCACTGCATATTGCTGCAGTTCGGCATCTTTCGAGATGTCTTCCAGCGGTGTGTCCACCAGACGTGCGTTCCACGGGGCGTTGGCCTCTTCGAACGAAACCATCTCTTCCTGCACTTCACCGCGCGAGGACCAGCCTGTCACACCAGCCGTGGCCGACTGCACCAAGGGCCATGCAGGGTACATGATGGTATAGATCACACCCCAGATGATGGTGACGTAAAAGGTCCACAGCCACCAGCGGGGCATCGGGTTGTCGAACTCTTCCAGACCGTCCCAGCTGTGGCCAGTTGTCTTAGGATCGCCCGGCAGTTTTTCAGGTGTCTTGCTCATTGCCGCGCCTCCTTGGATGTGGCGGGTTTGTCTTGATGCCGGAAGGGGATGTTGGCGGTGTCCTTGTATTCCTTGCTGGCACCGGGGCGGAACACCCAGACGATGATGCCAACAAAGAAGACGAACAGCACAAGCAGCATCCAGCTATCCGCGAACTGCCGTAAGAGAGTATATTCTTCCATCACACCCTCCTTATCGGCTTGCGTCCGGGGTGAAGGTCGAGAAATCGACCAGCGTGCCCAGCATCTGCAGATAGGCGACCATCGCATCGGCCTCGGTCAGTTCGGGTTGACCATCGAAGTTGCGCACGCTGACTTTGTCGCCATAGCGTTCCAGCAGCCCGTCATAGTCGCTGTCCGGGTCGGCCTGCGCGCGGAAGTCGGCCTGAGCGTTCGCCAGCATCTCCTCGGTATAAGGCGTACCCAGAAGCGCGTTCGCCTTCATGACGTCGGCGATATACTTGCCGTCGATCTTGCGATGTTCGAGGAAGCCGTATTTCGGCATCACCGATTCCGGCACCACCGACTGCGGATCACGCAGGTGGTCGATATGCCACTGGTCCGAATAGCGGCCGCCAACACGGGCCAAGTCAGGCCCGGTCCGCTTGGAACCCCACTGGAACGGGTGGTCATACATCGATTCAGCCGCCAGCGAATAATGGCCGTAGCGTTCGACCTCATCCCGCATTGGGCGGATCATCTGGCTGTGGCAGACATAGCAGCCTTCGCGCAGATAGATTTCACGGCCCGCCATTTCCAAGGGGGTGTAAGGGCGCATGCCCTCCACCTTCTCGATGGTGTTCTCAAGATAGAACAGCGGGGTGATCTGAACGATGCCACCGATGGTAACGACCAGAAAGCTGAACACCAGCAGGAGGGTCGCGTTGGTCTCGAGGATCTTGTGTTTGTCGAGAATTGCCATTGCTCCGGCCCTCCTTATTCAGCCGGGACCGCGACGGTCAGGCTGGCCTCTTTGGCCGGCGCTTTCCGCACAGTCATCCACAGGTTGTAGCACATGATCAGAGCACCGGCGACGAACATCACGCCACCCAGAGCACGCACCACATACATCGGGAACTTGGCCGCCACGGTGTCGGCGAACGAGTTCACCAGGAAGCCGTTGGCATCCACTTCACGCCACATCAGGCCTTCCATGATACCGGTCACCCACATCGACGCGGCGTAGAGCACGATGCCGATGGTGGCGAGCCAGAAGTGCCAGCTGACCATCTGCAGCGAGTACAGACGCTCACGCTTCCACAGGACAGGCACCAGGAAGTACAGCGCACCAAAGGTGATCATGCCGTTCCAGCCCAGCGCGCCCGAATGCACGTGACCAATGGTCCAGTCGGTGTAGTGGCTGAGGCTGTTCACAGCGCGGATCGACATCATCGGGCCTTCAAAGGTGGACATGCCGTAGAAGCCGACCGAGATCACCATCATCCGGATCACAGGGTCGGTGCGCAGCTTGTCCCAGGCGCCCGACAGGGTCATCAGACCGTTGATCATACCACCCCAGGACGGCATCCACAGGATCACCGAGAACACCATGCCCAGCGTCGAAGCCCAGTCAGGCAGCGCGGTATAGTGCAGGTGGTGCGGACCGGCCCAGATATACAGGAAGATCAGCGCCCAGAAGTGGATGATCGACAGCTTGTAAGAGAACACCGGACGCTCGGCCTGTTTCGGGATGAAGTAGTACATCATGCCCAGGAAGCCCGCGGTCAGGAAGAAGCCCACAGCGTTGTGGCCGTACCACCACTGGATCATGGCGTCTTGTACGCCCGACCAAACGATGACCGATTTCGAACCCCAGATGCTGACCGGGATGGTCATGTTGTTGACGACGTGCAGCATGGCAACGGTGACGATGAAGGCCAGATAGAACCAGTTGGCCACATAGATGTGGGGTTCTTTCCGCTTGACCACGGTGCCGAGGAAAACGGCCAGGTAAGCAACCCATACGACAGTCAACCACAGGTCAACATACCATTCAGGCTCGGCATATTCCTTGGACTGCGTACCGCCCAGAACATAGCCGGTCGCGGCCAGCACGATGAACAGCTGATAGCCCCAGAACACAAACCACGCCAGATTGCCACCCCACAGGCGCGCCGCGCTGGTGCGCTGCACCACGTAGAACGAGGTTGCGATCAGGGCGTTGCCGCCGAAGGCAAAAATCACCGCCGAGGTGTGCAGCGGACGCAAACGGCCAAAATTCAAATATCCCTGCGCCCATTCAAAGTTCAGCGCCGGAAAGGCCAACTGAAAGGCGATGAATGTGCCCGCGATGAACCCGATCACGCCCCAAAAGGCGGTCGCGATAACGCCATAGCGGATCACGTCATCCATGTACTCGGCCGAGCGATCGACAAGAATATCTGGCTCTTCAGTATTTCTCAGCGTCCAGATGAACAAACCACCGGCGATCAGCATCACCAGAATTGCATGCACCTGATACGCCAAATCGCGTGCATAGTTGGACCCGATCGCGGCAAACACCACGACCAGACCAAGCACGATCAGCTTGATGTAATTTGACATATTGCGTCCCTTTGCCATGCCCCGCGTGATTCTTTTGTGTCGCAGGACCTTATTGACTGGCCGCTGTTTTGTCGGACAGAGGCCAGAATTGCTTTGATCTGTGTCAAGACAATAGCCTGAATTCTGTGACAATCGTAAATTGACAGCTGGGCCATAGAGCCGCAGGTGGATGAGCTCTCAAGGCAAGAGGTCCAAATGGCTTACAAATCTCTTCTCACCGTCATGACGGACACACACCAGGTTGACTCGGCTCTGGCGCAGATCGCCGCCTTGGCAACATCGCAGGACGCACATGTCGAGGCTCTCTGTCTCGGCGTCGACCGCAGCCAGACCGGATATTATTATGCCGGGGCAAATGCACTGATCCTGCAAGAAACGCTGACCCGTGCAAATGCCGAAGCGGACGAAATCCTCAGCTACGCCAAGAACTACCTTGGCAAGACAGGAACCCGTTGGTCAGCAGAAAACGGTGTCGCGCAAATCGCGGACATCGGACGTCACGTAGCGCACAGAGCCAGGTTCTCTGACCTGGTCGTCCTGCCACAGCCTTATGGAAAAGATCGCGGTGCCGAGGCCGAACCCATCATTGAGGCCGCCATGTTCGAAGGCCATGCGCCCGTTCTGGTCACTCCGGAGGATGCAACCCCCTTTGCGCGCCCCGGCACGATCTTGATCGGATGGAACGAAAGCGTCGAGGCCATGCGGGCCATACGCCGCGCCCTACCCTTCCTGATCGAGGCCGATCTGGCGCGCATCGTCGTGATCGACCCGCCGCGACATGGTCCCGACCGGTCGGACCCTGGTGGAATGCTGTCACAGATGCTGGCGCGCCACGGTGTGAAATGCGAGATTGACGTACTCAGCAAAACCATGACTCGCGTATCTGATATCCTGAACCGGCACGCAGCAGACACCGAGGCCGACATGATCGTGATGGGGGCTTATGGCCACTCGCGCTTCCGCGAAGCTATTCTGGGCGGTGCAACCCGAAACATGTTGGAACAGGCCTCGGTCCCGGTGTTTCTGGCCCACTAAGGAATACAGTCAAAGAAACCGCCCCGAGGGGCGGTTTTACTTTTTCACGAGGCCGATCAGGAACAACAGGATCACCGCGCCGATCGTAGCGAACAGGATGGATGAGAAGAGGCCTCCTCCAACAGAAAAGCCCAGCGCGGGGAAAATCAAACCGGCGAGAAACGCGCCGACAATGCCGACAATGATGTTTCCGATCAGGCCGAAGCCACTGCCTTCCATGATTTTACCCGACAGCCATCCGGCGATGGCGCCAATGAACAGCATCGCCAAAATGCTACTGAATACCATGAGTTACTCCTGAGGTTATCTCTACTCAGGCTCAGTAAAGCACGAGGGCGAGCTGCAGTCACGCAGCAGATTCGTCAGACCAGAAACCCACCATCCGTGTCGTCACCGGCCTCTTCCATCAGACGTCCCATATCGGGGATCGTAACGTGACGCTTGCCCTCCAGCAGGATGACCTGGTCCTTTTTCAAGGCCGAGATCTGACGGCTGACTGTTTCCAGCGTCAGACCGAGGTAATCAGCCATCGCCTCGCGGGTCAGGGGCAGATCGAACACGATCGGGCCGGTATTGCCCTTTTGATTGATCGACGCATCGCGTCGGGCGATGATGGACAGAAGGCTGGCAATCTTCTCTCGCGCCGTCTTGCGCCCCAGCACCAGCATCCATTCGCGCGCCGCGTCCAACTCGTCCAGCGTCATCTGCAATAGGCGGTGCGCGATATGCGGCGTGGTGTTCATCAGCTCTTCGAAGGGCTTCTTGCGAAAACAACACATGACCAGATCGGTGGTTGCCTGCACGTCATAGGGCGCAGAATCACGCCCCGGCCGGCCGACAAAATCGCTGGGCAGCAAAAGGCCGACCATTTGCGTACGCCCGTCCTCCATCGTCTGGGTTAAGGAAGCGATCCCGGACACGACGGAGCCGACAAAATTCATCTGATCCCCTGACCAGATGATCGTCTGCCCGGCTTCGAAACTGCGATAATACTTAATATTTTCCAGCTCTTCCAGTTCGTTCGCGTCACAGTGGGCACACACTGCGCGATGCCGGATGGGGCAGTCTCCACAGTTCGTATGGTCGATCTTGAATATCGGTGTCATGCGCGTTTCCACTTGATCTCGGTCAAAGTATATGGCCGGGCCGTCCCTTAAACGTATCGCCATGATAGTGAAACCACAATTGGCAAAGCTTGGACTTTTTGACGCGAAAGTACCGCGTTATACAAGCTACCCCACCGCTCCCCACTTCAACAATGACGTGGGGTCAAGTCTTTATGGCGACTGGATTTCTGGACTCAAGCCGGGCAGCGAAGTGTCGCTGTACATCCATGTCCCCTTCTGCCGCAGACTGTGTTGGTTCTGCGCCTGCCGCACTCAAGGTACGCAAACGGACAACCCTGTGATTGCCTATGTAGATGTGCTGAAGGCCGAACTGGACTTGCTGGCGGCACGCCTTCCAGAGGGCATCACCCTTTCGCGCCTGCATTGGGGTGGCGGCACGCCCACGCTGCTGAACCCGGACCTTATGCGCGATCTGTCGGCGCGAATTCTGGACGTGGTGCCGCTGGGGTCGAATGCCGAATTCTCGGTTGAGATCGACCCGAACGAGATTGACGAGGGCCGACTGGACGCGCTTGCCGAATCCGGTATGAACCGCGCCTCTATCGGGGTGCAGGATTTTGACGATGAAATTCAGCAGACCATCGGGCGCATCCAAAGCTATGACACAACCCGCAAAGCTGTGGACATGATCCGCGCTCGCGGGATCACCAGCCTGAACGCCGATATCCTCTATGGTCTGCCACACCAGAACAAGACACGGATGACGGAAAGCGTACAGAAACTGCTGTCGCTCAGCCCGGACCGGGTGGCGCTATATGGCTATGCGCACGTACCTTGGATGGCCAAGCGGCAACAACTGATCCCATCGGACGCCCTGCCTACCCCAGAAGAGCGGCTTGACCTGTTCGACACAGCCCGCCGCCTGTTCATGTGGGACAATTACGCGGAAATTGGAATCGACCACTTTGCCACGCAAGACGATGGTCTGACGCACGCACTGAAAGCCGGGCGGCTAAAGCGGAACTTCCAAGGCTATACTGACGATCAGGCCGAAGTTCTAATTGGCGTCGGTGCGAGCTCGATCTCGCGCTTTCCACAGGGCTATGCCCAGAACGCGCCTGCGACGTCGGCCCACACCAAGGCGATACGCGAGGGGCGCTTCTCGACCTCGCGCGGGCATTTGTTCAAGGGCCAGGATATCTTGCGCGCACGCCTGATCGAGGCGCTAATGTGCGATTTCCAGATCAATTCAGCCGAAATCCTGCGCGATTACGAGGTTAAAGCGACTGAGCTGCAAGGGATGTATCAGGATGCAAACGCGGCCTTCGACGGCCTACTGCGGATCACCGAGGATGGCCTGTTCATCCCGCCCGAGGCACGTCCGCTGACCCGAATGATCGCCCGCAGTTTCGATGCCTATGATCTAAGCAAAGCCGGCCACAGCTCAGCAATCTGACCCCTCGAGAGGTCAGGACTTGACGCGACGGGTCGGTTTTTCACAAACTTGTAGTGCGGGCGACGCTTCGCCCGCTCTTGAGGCAGGCCAATTACCAGACAATTGTGCCGACGCGTCCGCGTAAGGCTACCCTTTTCGTGCAGGTGAACTGCAATTTGAAAGAGGGACAGCACTCATGCGCGTTTTCACCGTCCTCGGCCCCAGCCAATCGGGCAAAACCACTCTGGTCGAGGCCATCAGCCGCCTCGACGGGCGGCCTACAACATTCGACGTATCCGGAACCGTGCATTTGCACGGTTTTTCTTACTTGGACGAGCCATGGTGCGCCATCGACGTGGATGGCGGCGGTGACAATCTGGCTTATGTCGGTCCTGCCATGGCAATCTCGGACGCTGCCGTGGTGGTCGTGCCACCCGACCCGAACGCCGCCGTTCTGTGCGCGCCCTACCTGCGATTGGTCGAAGAGGCCGGCATCCCCTGTTTCCTGTTCATCAATCGCATGGACAATCCAAACGGCCGCATCCGCGACATCATCGCAGCGCTGCAAACTTACTGCACCCACCACATCGCCCTGCGGCAAGTTCCGATCCGTGAAGGTGATACGATCATCGGCGCGGTCGATCTGATCTCGGAACGAGCATGGAAATACCAGGAAGGGCAGCCCTCGGCCCTGATCGAACTGCCTCAGTCTGTCGAGGACCGCGAACAAGAAGCCCGCACCGAGCTGTTGGAAACCCTGTCGGATTTCGACGACCACCTGTTGGAGCAGTTGATTGAAGATAAGCAGCCCCCCAGTGCCGAAGTCTATGACCTGGCCGCGCAGGTGTTGCAGAACCATCAATTGATTCCCGCCTGTCTGGGCGCTGCCAGCCATAGCAATGGCCTGACCCGCCTGATGAAGGCCCTGCGACATGAGGCTCCGGAATTCGATATCGCTGCCGGGCGCGATGAGGCGGCGGAGAACGCCCGGGCCATCGCCGGATTTGCGGATGTGAAGAAACACATTGGCAAGATCGTCGTGCTGCGAGGGCTGGGCGATGGCGTAAAAGCGCATGAGAATCTAGGTGGGGAAACCGTCGGCAACCTGACAACGCTGGATGCCAAGACGCAAATTTCAGATCTACCCGCCGGGCAAATCGGGCTGGCGGTGAAATCCGACCATCTGAACCCCGGCAACCTCTATGACAGTGCCTCGGCGACACCGCTGCCCGAGTGGGCGGCTTCGCACCCGGCAGCGCATCGGCAGATCGTTTCGCCCGCGCACGAACGCGACGACGTACGCCTGTCCAACGCGTTGCACCGTCTGGTCGAGATCGACCCCGGTCTGCACCTGATGCAGGACGAACTGAGTGGTCACGCCGTTCTCGGCTCGCAAGGTCCACAGCATATGCGGCGTGTAACCGCTAAGCTGGATGAGGATTTCGGGATTGAAATCGCCACTGACGTGGTCGAGACCGCCTATCGCGAAACCATCCGCACACCCGTCGAACACCGCCACCGTCACCGCAAGCAATCCGGCGGCGCAGGTCAGTTTGCCGACGTGGTGATTTCGATCGCGCCAATGCCGCGCGGAGCGGGGTTCCAGTTCGAGGAGATCGTCAAGGGCGGCGCGGTGCCCAAGAACTATATCCCTTCGGTCGAGCACGGCGCCAAAGACGCGCTTGCGCAGGGTCCCGAGGGGTTCCCGGTGGTCGACGTCAAAGTCACGTTGAGTGATGGGAAACACCACAATGTGGACAGCTCGGACTACGCCTTCCGCACCGCGGGCAAGAACGCCGTGCGCGAAGCCCTGCCGCAGGCGAAGCCGGTGGTCCTGCAACCGATCCTGAATGCCGAGATCCACTTGCCCTCGGATTTCGTGGGAGATCTGGTTCCGACCATCAGTTCGCTGCAAGGGCAGGTACTGGGCTTTGAAGGCAACCCCAACGCTTCCGGCTGGGAGATTTTCAATGCCCAACTGCCGGCAGTTGCTGAAGACGAGTTGCACCGAACCCTGGCCAGCGCCACACGCGGCACTGGCTGGGTTAAGCTGAGCTTTGATCACTACGAAGAACTCCGCGGGCCAGTGCCGAAAAGCGCATCACGCGAGACAGCCAACGCTCACTGACACTTCAATAAATCTTCTGGCCGTTCCGTCGGCCAGAAGTAATCCCGGGGCATGCCCCACTTTTTTAATGAAGATTAGAAAGGAGCCTTTGTTATGACGTTTTCAAAAACACTCCTGTGCACAGTTGCAGTTCTTGGTCTCTTGATATCCAGTACAAGCAGTGCGCTGGCAGATAAAAAACCAAAGGGAGCGAAGAAAACCGATCCTCAGACAATTGCGCAGCTATATTCGGGCAAAACCTCAAACTGGAACAGTGGTGGGCATGCCTATTGGGGACCGGGCGGTGAGTACAAAGGAATAAACAAAAAGGGGACCGCTGTTGGTATCGGAAAGTGGTTCGTCACGACTAAAGGTCGCCTGTGCAATGAAACGATTTGGTACTGGCCGGAAGACAGGCAAACCAAATCGGAACCTTACGAGGAATGCTGGGAGTTCGTTACAGCCCCGGATGGGACAATCTGGGAACGATATATGCCTGACAAAACCGAATGGTATCGGCACAAGCCCGAGAAACAGGTGAAGGGTGATGCTGCGAAAAGCAAGTTTAACAAAATTGCAAAGAGTTTGGGTCTTTGACCCAAACCGGGCGGGTTTCGACCCGCCCTATCCTGCGGCCGCAATCAGTTCGCGGGTATAATCGGTCTGAGCGTTCTCGAACAGCTCCTCAGCCGCGCCCATCTCGATGACATCGCCGTTTCGCATGACGATCACCTTGTGTGACATGGCACGCACGACCTTCAGGTCGTGGCTGATGAACAGATAGGCCAGCCCATATTTTCGCTGCAGGTCGCGCAACAGATCAACGATCTGCACCTGCACCGTCATGTCCAGCGCGCTGGTGGGCTCGTCCAGCACCAGTAGCTTAGGTCGCAAGACCATGGCTCGCGCAATTGCGATGCGCTGACGCTGCCCGCCTGAAAACTCATGCGGATACCGATCCATCGCAGCTGGGTCGAGACCAACCTCGGTCATCACTTCTGCCACCAGCTCGCGCGGGGCGCGATGGGGATCGACTTTGTGAATGGCCAGCCCTTCAGCAATGATCTGCTGGCAGGTCATGCGCGGGCTGAGGCTGCCGAACGGATCCTGAAACACGATCTGCATATCTTTGCGCAGACGACGCAGCTCGCGCGTGGACCATCGGCGCACGTCCTGATCGCGGTAGGTGATACCGCCCTCGGACGCGATCAGCCGCATGATGGCCAGCGCCAGTGTGGTTTTGCCAGAGCCACTTTCTCCGACGATCCCCAGCGTCTCACCGGCGCGCACACTGAGCGTGGCGTCGTTTACAGCCTTCACGTAACCGACGGTGCGCTTCAGAAATCCACGCTGTATCGGAAACCAGACTTTCAGGTGATCTGTTCGGGCGACCTCTTCGGCATCCGGCGCGACCGGGTCGGGATGCCCCGAGGGTTCGGCCCCCAGCAGCTTACGAGTATACGGGTGCTGCGGATTCTCGAAAATTTCGGAGGTCACTCCGGTCTCGACGATCTCGCCATCCTTCATCACGCAGACCCGGTCGGCGATGCGCCGCACGATGCCCAGATCGTGAGTAATGAACAGCATCCCCATGTTCTCGGATTTCTGCAGCTCGGCCAGCAATTCCAGAATTTGCGCCTGAATGGTCACGTCCAACGCGGTCGTGGGTTCGTCCGCGATCAGAATATCCGGCTTGTTGGCCAGCGCCATCGCGATCATGACCCGCTGCCGCTGCCCGCCCGAAAGCTGGTGCGGATAGCTGTCCAATCGCTCGCGCGGATCACGGATACCCACCTTGGTCAGCAATTCCACAATCCGTTCCCGTGCTGCGTCACCTTTCAAACCCTGGTGCAGGGACAGCGACTCGGCCATCTGCTTCTGGATCGTGTGCAACGGGTTGAGCGAGGTCATCGGCTCCTGAAAGATAAAGCTGATATCGTTGCCGCGCACATCCATAAGCTTGTCCTGCGAGGCGCCGATCATCTCGTCACCGTCATAGGTGGCCGAGCCTTCAACAATGGCGCTGTCGCCCAACAACGATACGGTTGAGAGAGCAGTGACCGATTTTCCCGACCCGGATTCACCCACCAAAGCCACGGTCTCACCCCGGTCCACGGTAAACGATACGCCTTTGACCGCTGCACTCACTTGCCCGTCCTGCCGGAACGAGACCTTCAGGTTGTTCACATCCAAAAGGCTCATGAAAAGGTCTTTCTGGGGTCAAACGCATCGCGTACGCCTTCGAAGATGAAGACCAGCAGCGACAGCATGATGGCAAAGGTGAAGAAGGCGGTGAAGGCCAGCCACGGGGCCTGCAAGTTCTGCTTCGCCTGCAAGGTCAGTTCTCCCAGCGACGGGGCCGAGGATGGCAGGCCGAAGCCAAGGAAATCCAGCGAGGCGAGACCACCGATGGTGCCGGTCACGATGAACGGCATGAAGGTCAGCGTGGCGACCATCGCATTGGGCAACATGTGACGGAACATGATCGTCATGTTGCCGACACCCAGCGCCCGCGCGGCGCGGACGTATTCGAGGTTGCGCGCGCGCAGGAATTCAGCCCGGACGACACTCACCAACCCGGTCCAACTGAACAGAATCATAAGCGCCACCAGCAGCCAGAAACTTCGCCCCAGAATGGCGAACATGATGATGATGACATAAAGCGACGGTGTGGCGGACCAGATCTCGATAATCCGTTGGAACACAAGATCGAGCCAGCCGCCGAAAAAGCCCTGAATGGCCCCAGCAAAGATGCCGATCAGGCTGGCCACGCCGGTAACCATCAACGTGAACAGGATCGACAGGCGGAAGCCATAGATCACGCGGGCCAAAACGTCGCGTTTGGTGTCGTCTGTACCCAGCAGGTTCTGCCCGTTCGGAGGCAACGGCGCGGCGCCGGGGCGATCCACACTGGTGTTGAAGGAATACGGGATCAGCGGCCAGATGGCCCAACCTTTTTCATAGCCTTCAGCCTGAAACGTCCCGGCCTTGATCTCATCAATGATACCTTCGGGATCGTCGAAACAGTCCTCAAGCCCGCCACTGTCGATCAGGCATTGCACTTCGGGATCGCGGTAGATCGCTTCGGTCTGGAAATCACCGCCGAACTCGGTCTCGGCATAGAAGTTGAAGATCGGCGTGTAAAACTCACCCCGGTATTTCACGAGGATCGGTTTGTCATTGGCGATGAATTCGGCAAACAGCGACAGGCCAAACAGCACTGAGAAGATGATCAGAGACCAGAAGGCCCTACCATTGCGGCGGAAGTTGCGCCAACGGCGCTGGTTGAGTGGGGACAGTGCCATTTACCCCTCCCGCTTTTCGAAGTCGATGCGCGGGTCAACCAGCACATACATCAGGTCGCTGACGATGCCGACCAACAGCCCCATCAGGCCAAAGATGAACAGGGTCCCGAAGATCACCGGATAATCACGAGCCACGGCGGCCTCAAACCCCAGACGGCCCAGACCGTCCAACGAGAAGATCGTCTCGATAATGATCGAACTGCCGAAGAAGACGCCGATGAACACCGCCGGGAAACCGGCGATAACGATCAGCATGGCGTTACGGAAGACGTGGCCATACAGCACCTTGCCTTCGCTCAGGCCCTTGGCCCGCGCGGTCATCACGTATTGCTTTTTGATCTCATCCAGAAACGAGTTCTTGGTCAGCAGTGTCAGCGTTGCAAAGGCAGAAATTGTTAGAGCAATCACTGGCAGGGTGATGTGCCAGAAATAGTCGATGATCTTGCCAAACAGGCTGAGACTGTCCCAATTGTCCGAGGTTAGCCCCCGCAACGGGAAAATCTGCCAGTAAGAGCCACCGGCAAACAGCACCAGCAACAGGATCGCAAACAGAAAACCGGGGATGGCATAGGCCACGATGATGGTACCACTGGTCCAGGTGTCGAACCTCGATCCATCTTTCACAGCTTTGCGAATGCCCAGCGGGATGGAAACCAGATAGGCAATCAGCGTCGACCACAAGCCCAGCGAGATCGAGACCGGCATCTTCTCAAGCACCAGATCGGTCACACTGATCGAGCGGAAATAGCTCTCACCGAAATCCAGCGTCAGGTAGTTGCCCATCATGGTGAGGAATCGTTCGACCGGAGGTTTGTCGAAGCCGAATTCTCGTTCTAATTCTTCGATGAATTCCGGCGGCAGGCCGCGCGCGCCGACATAACGGTCGTTGGCACCGCCGGTCTGCTGTTCGATATCGCTGCCGCCTCCGGCGATGCCTTCGAACACGTCACCACCGCCCTCCATCTGGGCGATGATCTGTTCAATCGGACCGCCGGGGACGAACTGCACCAGCGTAAAGTTGACGATCATAATCCCAAGTAGGGTTGGGATGACCAGCAATAGGCGTCTTAGAATATATGCTCCCATGGGGGCGGATTACCTCAACGCGCCTGACGATTTCAACTCGGCTTCTTTCTCGGCGTTGATCCACCAAAGGTCTTCCACACCCAACGCATATGGCGGCAGGTTTTCGGGGTATTCATACATGTCCCAATAGGCGACCCAGTATTTTCCCAGATACCATGTCGGCACCATGATCCGCTTGGCACGCAAAACTCGGTCCAGAGCCCGGACATTGGCGAAGAGTTCCTCGCTTTCGGTTGCAGCCACGATGTTGTCGATCAACGGTTCAATATCGGGGCCGTGCGCGCCTGACGGGTTGAACACGGAATATGACGCCGCCTCGGTCCCGAACTGCTGATACAGGCCGGTCGAAGGCTGCAGCGATGTCGGGTAGCCGCCAACGATCATGTCAAAATCCCGGTCTCGGCGGCGCAGAGTGAACTGGGCGTTATCGACACGGTTGTAGTTGGCATTAATCCCCATGGCACGCAGGTTGTCGACGAAGGGCTGAATAATCCGGTCTAGAGTCGGCTGATCAGACAGGAATTCGATCGACAGCACTTCACCGTTTTCATTCCGGCGGATGCCATCGTCTCCCACAAGCCAACCAGCCTCATCCAGCAGCTGCATCGCCGCGCGCAGGTTCCGGCGGTCATTCTGGCGGGCGGGGCGAGATTCATGAGCGCTGATCGGTTCCTCGGTCAAAACCGCCGGATCTACCGCATCGCCCAGTGCTTGAAGCACCTCCAACTCACGTCCTTCAGGCTGGCCGGTTGCCTCAAGATGAGTCCCCTCCCAGAACGAACTGCGTTGTTGGAACAAGCCGTATTGCAGGCTTTCGTTGGTCCATTCGAAATTGTAGGCGAGTTGAACTGCTTCACGCACGCGAGGGTCTTGGAACTGCGGTCGATCCAGATTCATTATGAAACCCGAGGCCGTTGGCACGCTGCCATCCTCAAGTTCGGCGCGGATCACATTGCCATTCGAAATCGCCGGAAAATCATAAGCCGTGGCCCAGCTTTTCGAGTTGTTCTCCTGCCGCAGCGTGAAAGTACCCGCCTTGAACCCCTCCATCGCGGCAATCGAGTCGCTGAAGTATTCGATACGGATGGTTTCGTAGTTATTTCGACCGACATTCACGTTGATGTCGTCGCCCCAATAGTCGGGGTTGCGCTTGTAAACGATGCGTCGGTTAATGTCGTAGCTGTCCAGCACATAGGGCGCTGACCCAATCCCCGGCACGAGGCGTGACTTGTCCAGACGGCGATTTTCTGGATCCGCTTCGAACCACGCTTTGGAAAACACCGGCGTCCCGCCCACCTGCGAGATCAAAGCCCGGCGCGGGATGTCCGGCGCAAAATAGAATTTAACCCGATGCTCATCCAGCGCTTCGGCGCGCGGGATACGTTTGCGCACGGCGTCTGCGTAAGATTTCAGCCCCTGATCCAGCAACAGATTATGAGAAAATACGACGTCTTCAGCCGTCACCGGGGTACCATCCGAGAACCGAGCCTCGGGCCGCATGTTGAAGATCACCCAATCCTGGCTTTCGGGGTATTCAAGGCTTTCCGCCAGCAAACCGTAATAGGATGCAGGTTCGTCATAGGACGGAACCAACAGGGATTCGTACTGATCCGCTGACCGCACCCCGGCACGGCCCTGCCGCGTGAACGGATTGAAACTATCAAACGTGCCCTGCGCAGCATAAGAAAGTTCCCCGCCCCGCGGCGCGTTCGGGTTCACATAGTCGAAATGGGAAAAGCCTTCGGGGTACTTCAGATCGCCAAATTCCGAGAAACCGTGGCTTTTGATGATCTTCTCTTCCGCGAGCAACTGCGTGGACATCAGAAGAACCAGAAAGAACCCGATCGCCAAGGCATGTATCCAGCGACTGAAATCCAATGCGCGCGCCTGAACGGAAACTCTGTTGGATTTCATATTGATCATCCCCTGCTTCGCCTGTCTCTTTAATGTTGTACGCGCCAGCTAAATGACCAGCACTGTCAGGTTCAAGTTTAGAATGCGTGAACGCTTTGTGAAGATGTAGTTAGGCAAAAATAAAGCCGCTGCATGGGGCAGCGGCTTAGAAATTCAGTGACTGACCAAGGGATCAGTTGCCGATCGTTTGCAAATAGGCAATCAGATCGGCGCGCTCTTGCGGTTTTTTCAGACCGGCAAAGCTCATGGAAGTTCCCGAGATATAAGCACTTGGGCGTTCGAGGAACGCGTCCAGCGCCTCAGGTGTCCAGTTGCCACCATGCGCCTGCATCGAAGCGGAGTAGCCAGTGAAGCCTTTGGCTGAAGCAACCGGGCGATCTACAACACCGTAAAGGTATGGCCCTGTACCGTTTGCGCCGTCTTCCAGCTTGTGGCAGGCGGTGCACTTGCGGAAGACACGAGCGCCTTTTTCCGGATCGGCGGCGGCCAGCATGTCTTCGAATACCACCTCTTCGCCGTCGGCGCTTTCACCCGCGCTTTCGGTTTCGATGATATAAGAGGCCGTCTCGCCATGCCCATCCGCATGGTAAAGAACCTGAGCACCCCATTTGGCCAGAAGCAGCACCAGGAAGGTGCCAAACAGGCCTGCTGCGGCCTTGGTAACTGTCATCGTGTCGAACATTGATCGCGAGTCCATTTAGCTGTCTTCGGGGTGTCTAAGGCTTCCCCTTGCAAGAGGCAAGGTATAGACACCGCGACTAAACGCCCAATTCTGGAACTTGTTGCACGGAATCGACCAAATGACCAAACGTATCGCATTTCAGGGAGAACCCGGCGCCTATAGTCACGAGGCCTGCCGCAATGCCCGCCCCGATATGGAAGCCCTGCCCTGCCGCACGTTCGAGGATGTCATCGAATCGGTACGGTCAGGTGAGGCAGATCTGGCAATGCTGCCGGTCGAAAACACCACCTATGGCCGGGTCGCCGACATTCACCGGCTTTTGCCCCACAGTGGACTGCACATCATCGACGAAGCCTTCGTGCGTGTTCATATCAACTTGCTGGCCGTTCCGGGCGCAACGCTTGAGGATATCACCGAGGCGCATTCTCATCTGGTTCTGTTACCGCAATGCGCGGGCTTTCTGAAAGAGCACAACATCCGCGGCCGCGTCAGCCCCGACAATGCCCGCGCAGCGCGTGAGGTCTCGGAACAAGGTGAACTGCATTCGGCGGCACTGGCCAGCGAACTGGCCGGAGAAATCTATGGTCTGAACGTGCTGGCCCGCCATATCGAGGACCAGGACAACAACACCACCCGCTTTCTGGTCATGTCCCGCGAAGCAGACCTGTCCCGACGTGGCCCGCACGGCATGATCACCAGCTTCGTGTTTCAGGTGCGCAACATTCCTGCGGCTCTATACAAAGCTTTGGGGGGCTTTGCGACCAATGGCATCAACATGACCAAGCTGGAAAGCTACATGGTCGACGGCTCCTTTACTGCAACTCAGTTCTACGCCGATATCGTCGGCCATCCCGATGACCGAAACGTACAGCTCGCGATGGACGAACTGGAGCATTTCACCACCAACGTCGAAGTGCTGGGCGTCTACCCCGCCGCCGAGCCGCGTGGGTAACAGCTGGTTAATAGCTGCCTGAATTGAAACTACTGGCCCAAAGGTGTTTCGAGTCAGTCAACTGCCATGCAGGTGGCGCTCTTCCATTTCTCGGGCAAATTCGCTGAGCCGCACCTGAAACTGACGCCGGAATCGCGCCTGACCCAGCCGCAGCGATTGCAGCAACAACCGAGCGGGTAGAGACTTGGCGGCAAGCGACATCTGAATGTTCAGACGGGTACGGCGCTGCGACAAAGCCAGAAACTCCACGGTCGTCATCCCGTTCATGCCCTTGCTGGACGCTTCAAACCTCATATGCGACGGTGGTTCACACTCGGCCATTTGGATCGCAACATGACGCGGCTTACCGCGCAGCTTGAATTCGGTTTCCCACTGTGTTCCCGGCACGACTCCCATATGGCCCGATAGCCGACGCACCTCGACACCGCGGCGCATCGCCATACGTTCAAAGCGTTCAAAATCGGCAACCATTTCGAACACCGAATTGATCGGGGCCTCAATATCTTCGCGCGCTGTAAACTGCATGGCGGTTCGTGGTTTTCGTCCCTGGTGGTTCAGTATCTTGTCAGTCCAGCGTATCCGCAAGCCAGTTTTGCAGCAGGAAATGCGCAATGGCCCCCTTCCGAGCCGGCAGCAATTTTGGGTGCTCCCCGGCAAAGGCCTGCAGCATCTCAGGTTTGCTAACCCACATTGCATCTTCGATTTCCACGGGATCAAGGGTGATCTCGCGCGACAGCGCTTCTCCAGCGCAGCCAAACATCAGAGATGCTGGAAACGGCCAAGGCTGACTGGACAGGTAGCTGACCGTGCCAACGGGCACCCCTGCCTCTTCCATCACCTCACGCCTAACCGCCGCCTCCAGCGTTTCACCGGGTTCAACGAAACCGGCTAGCAGCGAGTACATCCCCTCGGGCCACCCCGGTGATCGACCAACCAATACCGAATCCCCGTGGGTGATCAGCATGATAACCACCGGGTCGGTGCGCGGGAAATGCTGACCGCCACACTCTGGACAGCTGCGCTGCCATCCGGCCTGCGAGACCTCGCTGGCAGCACCGCAGCGCGCGCAGAACCGATGGGTTTCGTGCCAGCCGATAACTGCCTTGGCCGCTGCAGCCAGTTCCGCATCACGGGCGGACAAGCGGGTCATGATCCGGCGCAACTCGGCAAAGACATGTCCTTGGGGCAAGTCCGGATGCTGCTGTTCGGACGGATCGACAAAGCCGCCGATCTGCGACATGTCCATCCCCTCGGGCGACCAGTTCGAAATATCCAGTGCAAAGACCGGTTCGCCGTCTGAAAGACCCAGAAACACGGGTTCTTCGATGCTGCCGCCGGGCCCGCTTTCAACCAACCCGTGCGACATGGGAATGAGCCCCAGCTGATCGAGCCCTTCCCCCTGAACCAGCGGTTTGCCACGCCACAGCAACAGGCAGGACGCCTTTGGATGTGCACGTACCCGAGCCAATTTCTCGACATCACCTCGAATATGCGCCGCGCGATCCAGCCCCGAGCTGCCAAACGTCACAAGTTCTGCGTGTTTCATCAAAAATCCTCTGGCACGTCGACACAGGGCTGCCACGGCTGCCGCGACAGTGCAACGGCAATTTGCAACGCCCTGAATCCCGAGGCCGTCAAATGATCACAGGTCTGCGTTACAAGTTGCAATTACTATACTTTTTGGCGAAAACGCTTAACATATAACTGCTAAAAGTAGAAGTTTGCCACAGTCTCTTTCCCCCTCGCACACGTCAATGAAGATCAGGATTCTGGCAACATCCGATTTGCATATGAACCTTCAGGGATTCGATTATTATTCCGATCAGGCGGATCCTGCGATCGGCCTAAGCCGTACGGCCACCCTGATCCGCGAAGCGCGGAAAGAAGCTGAGGCTGATGGCGCAATCGTCCTGTTGTTCGACAATGGCGATTCTTTGCAGGGTACGCCCGTAGGGCAATGGGCGGTCGAGTCGGAAAATGCGCCGCATATCCTTATGCGAGCCTTCAACCACCTTGGGTATGACGCAATCGGGCTGGGAAATCACGATTTCAGTTTTGGTCTGGATGTTCTGGATCGCGTGATCGCCGACGCCGCCTGCCCGGTGATTTGCAGCAATTTACACCGCCAGGATGTAGGCTTTGCTTGGCAGGATCAGGTTATTCTCACCCGGGAGACCAATCAGGAAGACCAAGGAATATCACTAAAGATCGGTGTGTTCTCGGTGCTGCCGCCGCAAACCACGAAATGGGAAGCGCATCGGCTCAAGGACCACGTCGCTGCGGAAGATATGGTGTCCTGCGCCCAACAAAAGGTCCGGCATTTGTCCGCACAGGGCTGCGACGTGATCCTTGTTTTGGCGCATACAGGTCTAGGGCCCGCTGACCCGGAACCGGATCTGGAAAACGCGATTATCCCACTTGCTGCCATCGAAGGCATCGATGCTTTGATTGCAGGGCACTCACATTTGACATTGCCGGGTCAGGCGCATGAAGGCCTAGAGCATGTAGACGCCACATTAGGTCGGGTGCACGGAAAGCCTGTGGTCATGCCCGGCGCGGCGGGATCGAACCTTGGGGTGATTGACCTGATTCTCCACCGCGCAGGCAATGGAAAATGGACGGTGCAGGATCACAAGACCGAATTGCGATCCGTCTGTCCTGCGATAGCAGGCGAACCGCCGATCCCAATCCCAGAAGACCTAAAGCTGGCGAACCTTTTCTCTGCAGCGCATTCGGAAACGCGCCGCCGCGCAGCGCAACCCGTAGGCCATAGCGATTTTCCTCTCCACAGCTATTTCAGCTTCTGCGTGCCTGACCGGGGTCTTACCTTAGCCGCGGCGGCCCAAGCGGCGGCCCTGCGCCCTTATCTGCGCGGGACACCCCTTGCCGAATTGCCCATTCTGTCTGCATCCGCGCCCGCAAAGTTCGGAGGTCGCGCAGGCCCCAGACATTACACCGATGTCCCTTCTGGTCAGCTGTGCCTGCGTCACGTCAACGATCTATATGTGTTCCCTAACGAATTGCAGGCCGTGGTAGTGACCGCCGAGCAGGTCGTTGATTGGCTGGAAATGTCCGCAGGCGTTTATAACCAGATCACGCCTGGGCACAAATCCGAACTGATCCCTTCTAACCGTGCAGGGCATAATTTTGATGTATTGCTTGGGCTTACCTACCAGGTTGACCTGTCACAGCCTCCCCGTTTTGAGGCCAGTGGAGACTTGACCGACCCTGCACATCGACGCATTCTTGATATCCGGTTCGACGGCCGCCCGCTGATCCCGGGCCAGCGCTTTGTTGTTGCGCTGAACAATTACCGTGCCAATGGCGGCGGCCACTTCCCCTTTGTCGAACAGGCAGAGCCCATAGCTCTACCCGTACTGCCGATCCAGCGCCTATTGTTGGATTACCTGTCTGGCACCTTGCCGCAAGACCCGCTGCAACACGCTGCTCGCCCCTTTCACCTGACATCTCTGCCCGGCGCAACTGCGCTGCTGCGCACCGGCCCCATGGCCCGACCACATCTGGAAGAGTTGGCAGAATACAACCCGCATGTGATCGGAGAAGACGATGAAGGCTTTCTGCTGATCCGATTGACGTTCTGACGGGTTGTCTTTTCTCTGGCCATTCCCTATATCGGCCTTGAGAGGTTGGCGCGGGCGAGCGCCTCGCCAACCTGGTCAGGTCCGGAAGGAAGCAGCCACAACGAGCCCCGCTTGGGTCGATGTCCAACCTCTCACTTCATTCCACCCCAAAATACGCATTCAACAGTCGACTATGTTCAGTCGATTAACCGTGGCCAGACGGCTGCGCTGCGACGGGCGAAGGCACCGATATGACCAACTTCGGGCAGGCCAAACTCAGACGGAGACAACAGATGGCGGCGTGCGTTCGCTCCATACAGATCGGCCAGACGCCAAACCGCTTTCTGCGGCACAAGATCGTCATCCTCAAAGGCGAACAGATCCACGGGCGTATCAGTCTGCGCCCAACGCGCTTTGGGAAGGGTCACGCCAACTTGAGGCAGATAGTTGCGCGGCGCGGTGCACCAACTGCGCCACTGCCAATAGACACTGGCAGGCAAGTCCGCCCCGAACCCCAACGCCTTCCCCGGCAAATAGCCCAGAGCTTTGACGGCCAAGGGTGCATGGCCGTACCAGAACAACAAAGCCAACGCTCTATAGGGCCAAGGGTGATCCGACACTGTAACCGGGCCGGAACAGACACAGATCATACGGTCGATCTGATCGATATCAGGTTGCACTGGCCCCAGCATACCGCCGACGGAATGACCGATGCTCCACTGCCGCACATTGGGGAATCTCCGCCGCATTTCGGTTCGTGCGGCGGGCATGTCGATTAAAGCCCAATCTGCCATCGTAGCCTGCGCCTGTTTCAATGACCCTCTCAGAGAATGGCCAAAGTCGCGATAGTCATATGTCAGGCAGGCCATGCCTCTTTCGGCGGCCATCCAACGAGCGAAATGTTGGTAATAGTCCCGCGGCACGCCGGTCGCGCTGTGGAGAACCACAGCGGTTCGTGGCTTGCCTACCGGCAGATACAACCGGGCCGCCAATTGGGTGTCACCGGAAGGAAAATGAAAATCCTCGGTCAGTACGGCTTGCGCAGCGTCCAGCATATTACCCTCAATCTGAACTGATTAGTTCACTCGCCTAATCGGCATTTTTTGCCCCGGCGAGTCAATCCCGTTTCAAAATGACCACGCGTCCACTTCGCCACACCAACTGGCGCTTGACACCGGCCACCCGCACCCGCTAGCGATTGCGTGATGGTTCTCGTCCCCGTTACCGGGGCGGGATGAAAAGGGAACACGGTGCGGTCCTGACCGGGAAATCGGAATGGACCAAAGCCGAGACTGCCCCCGCAACTGTAAGCGGTGAGCAATGCCGAAACACCACTGGCCGCAAGGCTGGGAAGGTCGGCAAAGCGACGACCCGCAAGTCAGGAGACCTGCCATCGAACCAAAACCGAAACTCGGGCGGGGTGTCCGGGCAGGTCGTCAGCACGCTGTCACACCTGATCCACGCCCCCCGTCCTACGCGCGGAGGGCGCAATATGATGTGGAAGACAAAGACGCACCAATTCACTGCAACCGTGTGTCAGCGGACGGGCAGATCCTGCCCGGCTCTGGCCCAGATGGCACGCGCGGTCGTGCAGGCGATGGAGGTCGCCGTCCCCGCGACGACCCCTGATTTTGAGATCGATGGCAACAGCGAACTGACCTATTGCGGGCAGGGCTGCACCGCGCGCTTCCGGGCAGAAAAAGATCAGATTCGGATCTTTTGCGGCACCAGCGCAGACACCTCGATTGAGGCGCTCGACAATTACGCGGATATGCTGTTCGGCCTCGACTTTACCATGCGACCCGCTGGTATGTTGCCGACCCCACCCTGCGCCATGCTTGAGGTTTCGGCCCTTGCACCGCAGCCGGCAAAACAATTGGATCGACAAGTGGGGCTCTGATCTAGCGATCCTGCAGAGGACGCGCGGCCCATTCCAACTGGCCATCGGTTTCGACAGCGCAGGGCCGCACCGAGCGCAGGCGTTCTAGCGCCGCGTCGGGATGTTCATCGTGTTCGACCATGAGGCGCAGAACGATCATCCCCGACCGCCCGCAACCACCGCGGCAATGCACCAGCACTTTGCCCGCGCGAGTAAGGATATTAGCCGCGGATGCACTGACCTCGGTCCAGGCTTTATCAATTGCAGGGGGAGGAGCGCCAAAATCCTCAACCGGCAAATGCGCCCAGCCAATCGCATCTCTGCAAAGATCGGCTCCGAACTTGCCCGCACCTTCTTGCAGCATCTCGACCTCGGTGGTCATGGAAATTACCAAATCCGGCTGCCAGTTTCGAACCGCATCTAGATCTTTAACATAGTCGCCACCTCGCCCTGGCAACGGCGATAGGCCAACGGTTCCGTTGCCCACCTGTATAGAGTGTATTGCGAACTGGCCCACAGAAGTTCCTCCTCCGGCGGTTTTAAGACGGGCAATCTGCCGTGCAAACCGAAAATCGCCCACGGCGGCTGTGGACGTGGGCGGCGGGGGCCTCTACGCTGCATTCCTGAACCGAATCCGACAGAGCAGATATGAACGACACGCCAAGCCCCGCCTATCAGGTTCTTGCCCGCAAATACCGCCCCGAAACCTTTGCCGACCTCGTCGGTCAGGACGCGATGGTACGCACGTTGAAAAACGCGTTCGAGGCTGACCGGATCGCACAGGCCTTCATCATGACCGGCATTCGTGGCACCGGCAAAACCACCACGGCGCGGATCATCGCCAAGGGCATGAACTGCATCGGCCCCGATGGCGAGGGCAAGCCGACAACCGAGCCATGCGGCAAATGCGAACACTGCGTGGCCATCATGGAAGGCCGCCATGTCGACGTGATGGAGATGGACGCCGCGAGCCGGACCGGCGTGAACGATATCCGCGAGATTATCGACAGCGTCCGCTATCGCGCGGCAAGCGCCCGCTATAAGATTTACATCATCGACGAGGTTCACATGCTCTCGACCAGTGCGTTCAACGCGCTGCTCAAGACGCTTGAGGAACCGCCCGAGCACGTGAAGTTCATCTTCGCTACGACCGAGATTCGCAAAGTGCCCGTGACGGTCCTTTCCCGATGTCAGCGGTTCGACCTGCGCCGGATCGAACCAGAGGACATGATTGGCCTGCTCAACAAGATCGCGGCTGCGGAAAACGCACAGATCGCCGATGACGCGCTGGCGCTGATCACCCGTGCGGCTGAAGGCTCGGCCCGGGATGCAACCTCGCTATTGGATCAGGCAATCTCTCACGGGGCGGGGGAAACCAGTGCCGATCAGGTGCGCGCGATGTTGGGTCTGGCTGATCGCGGGCGCGTGCTGGACCTGATGGACATGATCCTGCGCGGCGACGCAGCTGGCGCGCTAACCGAATTGGGCGGGCAATATGCTGAAGGCGCGGACCCGCTGGCCGTGCTGCGCGATCTGGCCGAAATCACCCATTGGGTATCCGTTGTCAAAATCACGCCGGACTCGGCCGACGACCCCACCGTATCTCCGGACGAGCGGGCGCGCGGTCAACAGATGGCCGAGGCCCTGCCGATGCGCGTTCTGACTCGCATGTGGCAGATGCTGCTGAAAGCGCTTGAAGAGGTCTCGGCTGCGCCCAACGCCATGATGGCGGCTGAGATGGCCGTCATTCGCCTGACCCACGTGGCCGACCTGCCCAGCCCGGAAGAGTTGATCAGACGTCTGAAGGACGCGCCTCCGCCCTCGAATGGTGGACCGGGTGGCGGGATACCGTCTCCGTCGAATGCTGCAGTACAAGCGCAGACCCCGGTGGCATCTTCATACACCGCGCCCGCGCGCGGTGGGGCGGGCGCCCCGTCCGCCGCCTTGGCGCAGGATGCGCAAGCGGCTCTGGCGCGCTATCCAACCTTCGACCACGTGGTCGAACTGATCCGCGCAAACCGGGATGGCGTTCTGCTGGACGAGGTCAAACGATCCTTAAGGCTGGTCGCCTATCAACCCGGTCGCATCGAGTTCCAACCCACCGAACGCGCTTCAGCACAACTGGCCCAGCGTCTTGGTTCCGCCTTGCAGCGCTGGACTGGCAACCGCTGGGCGGTCACAGTCGTCAACGAAGGCGGTGGTGAGACAATCTATGAAAAGGAAAACGCGGTTGAGGAGGCGTTGAAAGCCGAAGCCCGTGCGCATCCGTTGGTGCAGGCGGTTCTGGCTCAATTTCCCAAAGCACGGATCAAGAACATAGAAACGCCCGAACAGCGCGCGGCCAAAGTCGAAACCGAAGCCCTACCCGAGGTTGAAGACGAATGGGACCCGTTCGAGGAAGAATAGCCCGACCCTTTCCCAACAAGGAAACACTCCCGTGCCCGCCACGGGCCATCAGCTAACGCCGATAGCCCTAAGCGGACTTGGGCCCGGCAGCGCGGGCCCAACGGGAGGAAAGGTCTTGTCAAAGACCTTGACGACAGGTGGGAGTGTCCTCTCCCCTTGTGCCGCGCGTACGCCATCCGTATTTAGACGGCAAAGCGATCTACAGGAGAATACCTATGCTCAAAGGACTCGGCGGTCTGGGCGACATGGCCAAGATGATGAAATCCGCGCAGGACTTGCAAACCAAAATGACTGATATGCAGGAAGAGCTGAACAACCTCATGGTCGTGGGCGAATCCGGGGCTGGTCTCGTGAAGGCGACTGCCACCGCAAAAGGTGAGCTGAAGGGGTTGGATATAGACCCGTCGATCTTCAATGGCGACGACAAGGAAGTGGTCGAGGACCTGATCCTCGCCGCCATTAAGGACGCGCAGACCAAAGCGGCCGAGCGCTCTCAGGCCGAGATGGCAAAACTGACCGAAAGCATGGGCCTGCCAGCAGACATCAAGCTGCCGTTCTGATAGACACTCCTGACGGAATACCGGCCGGGCACCTCTGCCCGGCCCCTTTGCAGGAGCACGCGCCGTGAGTTCGAACAGCGATATCGACAACCTGATCGACCTGATGGCCAAGCTACCGGGCCTCGGCCCTCGCTCGGCCCGCCGCGCGGTACTGCACCTGATCCGAAAACGTGCCCTGCTGCTGACGCCTCTGTCGGACGCCATGCAGCAGGTGGCCGTCACCGCCCGCGAATGCCTGAACTGCGGCAATGTGGGCACCACCGATATCTGTGACATCTGCGACAGCGAGGCCCGCGGAACCGGAGAGCTGTGCGTGGTCGAGGACGTGGCCGACCTATGGGCGATGGAACGCGCAGGCGTGTTCAAAGGCCGCTATCACGTTCTGGGCGGCACCCTATCCGCGCTGGACGGCGTCGGCCCGGACGAGCTGCGCATCCCCCGCCTCAAGGATCGGGTCATGGCTGAGGGGATCACCGAGGTCATCCTCGCCCTGAACGCCACCGTCGACGGCCAGACCACCGCTCATTACATCGCCGACCAATTGGAGGGGCAGGTCCGCCTGACCTCACTGGCGCAAGGCGTGCCGATTGGTGGCGAGCTGGACTATCTGGATGACGGGACAATTACGGCAGCGTTGAGGGCGCGGAAAGAGCTCTGAGCATTGCAATACGACAGAAACCGGAAAGCTTTCGCCTCTTCCGGTTGCACACCAGACTCTGTCCAATTTGTCAGGTGTAAGCACCCGACGAGTAGGTCAATTCGTAGGAATGGCTATAAATCTCGAAGACAATGCCAAAGGGGTCTTCGACGTAGACCATGCGGTAGGGTTTCTCTCCGGGATAATAGTATCGGATCGGCATCCGTTGTTTGCCACCCGCTGCCACGATTTTTTCTACCAGGCCTTCGACATCTGGGTCCTGAACGCAAAAATGGAACGTACCATTCTGGCGAAAGTCGATATTGTTTTCCGGTACATAATTACCGTGAAACTCGAAAAGCTCGAACCCGATGCGATCAGCAGTCGCAAGGTGCGCAATACGTAGTTTTTTCCATTCCGGGCCAAACACATCAGTGCACATGACACCGATATCCGTATCATCCTCTACTACGTCCGTTGGCGGCATGATCACGTAAAAACCAAGGACTTCGGAATAAAACTTTACAGCTTCGTCAACGTTTGGGACAGACAATCCGATGTGAGAGAATGTTCTTGGGTGTTGCGGCATGGCTCGCTCCTTGGTTTATGGAGCGAAAACTATTGTGCCACAGCGGAGTTTCAAGCGCCTGCCCGGCAAGGCATAGCCGGGTTCCGCCATGCACATAGGTCGTCAATCGCGGCCGCGTCAGCCGAGAATAGCCTTTGCCTCCTCTACGCGACGTGTACTATGACTGTGGCCCTATCCGTTTGATGTTGGACAAAGTTATGAAACGCCTTTTCGCCCTCACGTTTGCCGCCTTTACAGCCACTGCGGCACTTTCGCAGGAACTCATCGACAAGGGATTTGTCGAAGGCTGGAACATCATGATGGACCCCGCGCTGGGCAACGGGTGTCTGATCCAGACGATCTATCAGGACCTTTCGGTGGTGCGCATCGGCTATGACGCGCTGGACAATCGCGGATATTTCGCCGTCTACAACAAGGCCTGGGGCGACATTAAGCAGGGTCAAAATTACCCGATCCGGTTCGAGCTGGACGGCAAGAGCTTTGACGCCACCGCAATTGGGTTCAATCAGCGCGACGTGCCGGGGGCAACCGTATTCTTCACCGACCGGAATTTCGTCAACGCCATCGCTCAGAACAGGACGATGACCGTTTACAACCCAGCAGGAGAAGTGGTGATGGCGATTGACCTCAAAGGCACCGCCAAGGCGCTGGAATACGCCCGCGAGTGCCAAAACCGGAAACTCTAACGAATCGGATCAAGCAACGCGTCCTTGTCTGTGCAGTCCTTGATCACGTCACGGCCGCAGGGGACGGGCTCAAGATCGCGGGACAGGCACAGGCGGACCTCTTCGATGTAGCCCTGTTTGCAAGTCACGGTGATCATATCGCGGTCCAGCGCGGGGTTGGCTTTCAGAAACGCCTCCTCCACGATCGAGGCAGGCAGTTTGACCGCCGCGTCCAGCTTGCGAAACACTTGCGGACGCTCGATGCCTTCATAGGCCTGTCGCGACAGCGCGAAATACTCTGGCGCAGACAGACCCGAGCACGTGCCGTGTTTCTTCCATTGGTGCCACGCCAATCCCGGTGAGCCCTGAATATCCGCCATGTCTCGGGTCATCACGCGAGACGGCGGAGCTTCGGGCGTGCGGCAGAAGGCAGGCCAGCCCTGATGGTATTGCGGCCACAGTCCATGCAAGATCCAACCGTGATCGTGGCGCGCATCGCATTGGTCCGACCCGCGCGCATCGCCTTCGCGCGCGCACCAGTTGGGCGACCAGCTCAGCGACAGGACATAGTAGTCGAACTCGCCCACCTTCTCTCCGTCTGCCAACCCCGCCATTGCGCTCAGCGCCAATAGAGCCAACCCCAAAATCTCTCGGCGCATTCGCCTCTTCCCTTCTTGCCTTGCCGCGACTATATAGGCCCCAAGTTCCCCGACAACGGAAACCTGCCCCAAGATCACGGGGCCGCCGAATTCCGGCGACGGGACAGATGTATTTATAGGAGACGGGCTGATGGCAAAACCGCTTATGGCCAAGGCAACAGCCGTATGGCTGGTGGACAACACCACGATCAGCTTCAAGCAGATCGCGGATTTCGTAGGCATGCACGAATTGGAAGTGCAGGGCATCGCTGATGGCGATGTGGCCGCTGGCGTTAAAGGGTTCGACCCGATCGCCAACAACCAGCTGACCCAGGACGAGATCGACACGGCGCAGAACAACCCGCTGCACAAGTTAAAGCTCAAGTTCAACCCGTCCGCCGCTGGTGAAGAAAAGCGCCGTGGCCCGCGTTATACCCCGCTGTCCAAACGTCAGGACCGTCCGAATTCGATCCTGTGGCTGGTCAAGTTCCACCCCGAACTCAGTGATGGTCAGATCGCCAAGCTGGTCGGCACCACCAAACCGACTATCCAGTCGATCCGCGAGCGCACCCACTGGAACATCACCAACATGCAGCCGATCGACCCGGTGGCGCTTGGTCTGTGCAAGCAGTCCGAGCTGGACGCGATCGTTCAGAAAGCCGCTGCCAAGAAAGCGGCCGAAGGCGGCGTCATGAGCGATGACGAGCGCCGCAAGCTGGTCTCGACCGAACAGTCGCTGGAAATGGACGCCGCACCGAAGATCCCCACCGCAATCGAGGGTTTGGAAACCTTCTCGCTGTCTGATGAACCAGTGGAAGAGAAAGACGAAGAGCCGATCATCGACGCCGACAGCTTCTTCAACCTGCCCAAAGGCGGGGCCGAGGAAGAAGACGAAGACGATCTGCGCCCCTAATGCTCAGATGGCCCCGGTCTGAAAAGGTCGGGGCTTTTTTCGCAGGGAAATCATGCTGACCATTCTGTCCAAGATCTTTGGCCCGCACCGCGCTGTATCGATCTATGCGTTTCTGAAAACCTGGGGTTTGCTGGTTGTGGGTGTCGTTAGCACCATCACGATTGCAACCGCGCTGCTGGTGCTCAATGACAATGGTACGCACGAACATGACTCGTACCTGACCGTATCGGTTCTGTCGGCGACTCCTGTAAACGGAGATCTGAAATACGGCGTCATTGCCTCAGTGCAACTGCCCGATGGCTCGGCCACTTCCATCAACGAACCCAAAGAGCATATCGCCCGAACTGTCGGCACCACCGCCTGCGTTGAAAAGCGCGTCTATGTCGAAAGTGGAGAGGAACGGTACCGATTCAAACTGCCGAGCCTCTGCGAGGCCAACAAATAAGCAAAACCGCCCGGAGGTGCCTCCGGGCGGTTTTTCCTTCAGATCATCTGGAACAGCATACCGGCAATGATGGCCCCGGTAATCCCCAACCCCAGATAGGTGGCAAAGACCCTCGGTTTGACCAGCGACCAGACTGCTGCCATCGCCGGGATCGAACTCACGGCCCCTGCGACCATGAACGACATAGCCGCGCCTGCGCTCATCCCTTGCTCCGTCAGCCCCGCCAGCAGCGGCGGCGCGACGTATGAGTTCAGATAGGCCGGCATCCCGACCAAAGCCGCAATTACGATTGGAACGATGCCTTCACGGCCCACCACGCGGGCGATCAGATCGGCAGGGACATAGCTGACCAGCAACGCTTCGAGCACATAGGCCAGCGCCAGCCACTTCAGCAGGAACAACCCGTTGTGAACAAATTCGGACCGGAAACGTTGACGGCGCTCGGGCTCCTGCCAGAACCGCCAGACGGGTTTGTCATCCTGTTTTGGACCACATCCACAACAGCCAGCCGGTTTGTATTCACGCAGAGGTTGGGCAAACGCGCCCGAGCGCATCAGGCCGCGCACGACGAACCCTCCAAACAACCCTAGCGCCACCGCCGCAACGGCCTTACCGATTGCAAAGGGCCATCCCAATGCACCTGCGGTAATCAGCAGGGTCGGCGGGTCGATCAGAGGGGAACTCAGCCAGAACGCCATCACAGCGGACAACGGCGCGCCTAACGCCAGCAAACCAGCGATGAAGGGAATGACCTCGCAGGAACAAAACGGAGCCAACCCACCGAACACCGCGGCAAGGAAGATCATCCGCGTCTCGCGCCCTTCGAACGCGCGGGCCACCATCACCTCGGCCCCGGTTGCCTTGAGGTAGGATAGCAGCAGCACGGCAAACAGGATGTACTGGCCGGTATGAGCCAAGGCCTTACCAGCAAAAGTGACAACCTCTCCCCAATTTCCGGGATCTAGGACGGCGACAGCAGCGATGATCACCACGATCAGCGCCCAGGGGGTTTTGATCAGTTCAAGTGCCTTTACGGACACTTTGGGATTTTGCGTCAACTCAGCCATCGTTTGCGGCCTTTCCCACTTCGTCGGCACAGCATTCGGCGAGAATGAACTGCGCCAGATTCCTCAATTCGTCATAACAGGCCCGGTTGATCGTGCTGCGCCCAATTTTCTCTTGTTCGACCACCCCACCAGCGGCCAGGAACCGCAGATGATGCGCCAGTGTCGACGGGGCGATCCCGGTCCGCTCTTGAATCTCACCGACGGTCAATCCGGCTTGTCCAGCTCGCACCAGAGTCCTCAGGACCTTCAGCCGAGCTTCGGACCCCATCGCCGAAAAACCTGCTGCAGCGGTTTCCCACATTTTCCTTACTCCATTAAACTAGATTTCTAGTTATATAGTTTAATGAGTTGACCCAGTCAACCGAATGATCACGATTTCTTGGAAATTCGTTAAGTCCAGATTGCCCCGGAAATAAGTCCAACCTATAAGGCGCTATGGCAATCTCAGTCGACACTTTCTTCCTTGAACTCAACGGACAAGGCACGCTGCAGGCGCAGATCCAGCAGATGATCGCCGAGGGCATCCTGTCGGGGCGCTTTCACGTTGGGGAAAAGCTACCCTCATCACGCAAACTGGCCGCGCATCTCGGCGTCAGTCGGATCACCGTCACGCTGGCTTATACCGAGCTGTTGGCCAATGACTACCTGACCGCAAAGGGGCGCTCGGGTTATTATGTCTCGCAGAACGCGCCGGTGCCGCCGAAATACACTCCGCTGCAACGCGGGACAGAAACGGTTGACTGGGACAAGGCTCTGGCTCGCAAGTTCTCGGGCGGAGACATGCTGTCGAAACCTGCCGATTGGCGCGACTATCGCTATCCGTTCATCTACGGGCAGGCCGACCGGACTCTGTTCGACCATGCCAACTGGCGGCTCTGCGCGGTCCGAGCACTTGGGCACAAGGATTTCGCTTCTCTGACTGCCGACTACGTGGATCAGGACGACCCGTTGTTGGTTGAGTTCATCGCCCGCCATACTCTGCCCCGCCGCGGCATCGCAGCCCGCCCCGAAGAGATATTGATCACCATGGGCGCGCAAAACGCACTATGGCTCGCCTCGCGCATCTTACTGACCCACAATCTCAACGCGGTGATCGAAGACCCCTGCTATTACGCTCTGCGCAGCCTGCTGGAGCATTGGGATTGCGATGTGACCCCATTGCCTGTTGATCGGGACGGCCTGCCCCCGGATGCTCTGCCTGACAACACCGATGTCATCTTCTCCACCCCAAGTCATCAGAGCCCGACGACGGCAACCATGCCCGTAGACCGACGTCACAAACTGCTGGAACGAGCGCGTGAGCTGGACGCGATGGTGGTCGAGGACGATTACGAATTTGAGATGGCCTTTCTGGGTGCACCTTCTCCGGCTTTGAAGTCGATGGACCGGGACGGGCGGGTGATCTATGTGGGCAGCTTTTCGAAGTCGCTATTCCCCGGATTGCGACTTGGCTACATGGTCGGCTCCGAGCCATTTATCCGCGAAGCGCGAGCTCTGCGTTCGCTGGTGCTGCGACACCCACCAGGGCATATCCAGCGGACGGCGGCGTACTTCCTGTCACTCGGTCACTATGACGCTCAGATCAGGCGCATGTCCGAAGCGCTGGCGCATCGGCGCGAAACGCTCGACAAGGCGGTAGAACAACACGGGCTGACAGTGGCAGGTCGTGGCATCATGGGGGGATCATCCCTATGGATGTCAGCACCCGAGCATGTCGATACAACCCGCCTTGCACACACACTGCAGGAGCAGAGCGTCCATATCGAACCGGGCGCACCGTTCTTTTCAGGACCGGATCAGCCCCGTAATTTCTACCGTCTCGGCTATTCCTCTATCCGGCAGGACCGGATCGAACCGGGAGTGGAACTCATCGCGGATGCCATCCGCGCCTGTTAGCACTCGACTGGACCTAATCCGCACTTCGTTCTGGCCCTAACGTGACGGTGTTGCATGGGTCAAAACCGTAGGCAAGGGCTGGGCAGGTTGCCCGGCCATTCCACATATGCGCGGAGATCATTCACATGAA
>NZ_JBDZYG010000015.1:0-114432 GCF_040329455.1 Ruegeria sp. SCP11
ATTCGCCGCCGTCCACTCCTCCGTCTACAACCACTTTAACCAGGAGCGATCTCTCACCAGCCGAGGCACCTTCAAGCTGACACGCGCCGCTGCTCTCGCCGAGTGGCGCGAACTTGGCGCGGCATGAAGGACAGCTCTACTGGCCTAGCTAAGACTGGTTCGAATTTGTCCGACAGCACCTGCTCGAGGCTGTGCGTTTGCCAGACCGCTACCTCGACCGTTTTCCCGGCCAATTGTCCGGCGGAGAAAAGCAACGTGTCGGCGTCGGGCGTGCCGTCGCGGCTAATCCTGAAGTGACGCTGTGCGACGAGGTGACCAGCGCGCTTGACGTGTCCGTTCAGGTCGCGGCTCTTGCCTTGCTGACGAGGCTGCGGAAAGAAAACGGCAGCTCTTACATCTTCGTCAGCCATGATCTGGCCGTCGTACGGGCTGTATCTGACCGGGTGGCGGTTCTGTATCAGGGCCGTATCTGCGAGATTGGTCCTTCGGCGCAAGTCTATGCCCCGCCGTATCACCCGTATACGAAAACGCTGATGGGCGCCGTTCTGGAGCCTGACCCTGACGCGGCCCCGGTGCTTTTGGCAAATGACATGACTGAAAAAGCGCCACCGGTGACCGGCTGTCCGTTCCAACGCCGCTGTCCACGCCGCTTGGGTGACATTTGCGACACGACGACGCCACTTACGCAGCAGACGGTGTCTGGTCATGTCATAAATTGCCACATCCCATCAGCAGAACTTGATGGTGGCAGGTTTAGCTCCGTTGGAAATCTGGATATGGTCGACCGAATGAATGCAGCATTGGCGACATTCGCGCATCAGTGTTCGTGCTGACAACTATTGGCAAAAGCGCAAAATCAATTCTCCTTTTGGCGGGATCCCGATGCCCGCTAAGTCCGCGAGTGTGAATTTTCTTACCATCTGATTTTGTGGTTGCAGCGAATGACGGCAATGCGGGCTCAATCGCAGCATCGCTGGTGACGCGCCAAGGTCCGCAAAGGGCCGCTTGCGGTCTTTAGTAGGGGCTGACGCTGTTGCCGCGCAGCTCACCTGCACCGTTTTGGGGGAAGGGTGCCAAGTCCATTCGTCGCTTGTTCTTTCCACATGCCCTCGATCACGTAATCAGACGGGAAGCCCTGCGCGGTGAACAGTTCGTGCGGTGTCAGCATTGTGCCGTATCCACCACAACGAAGATTTGACCGTCGATTTTGTCTGGAAGCTCCGCCAATATGCACTTGGCTGCCAGGCTCACTCTAGTGACAATGCCCCACCAAGGTCAAAGTGTGCGGGAAACATTGAGCTCAAAAAACGAAAGACAATTCTCATTGCCTCGTTACGATCAAATGAATCGGGGTGGAGTAGGTAGTCGGTCCACATACCTTCCAGCATGGCTAGTGTGCCGTGCGTAGCGTCACGTGCGACCTGAGTGGGGTCGTCGACTTTAGCTTCCTTCGCAATTCGAGCAAACGCGTTGAAAATCAGGTTTCGGAGCTTTGCGTCGCGGGTATCTGAAAAGGCAGCAATAGCCGCTCTGTTTCTTGCCTCTCCTCGAAACGCGTACCAAATGGAGACGTTCTTCTTGTTAAGAATGGCTTCACTCAAGTCACCCCGAACAATCATCTCAATATGCTCTTGACCAGTTTGTCCGGTTGTTTCCAGCAAGGCATAGATGCCATTGTAGTACTGCTCGGACGAGTAGCGGGCGGCTTCGTCAACCAAATTGTCCTTGCCGCCAAAATGAAGGTGAATCATGCCACGGGAAAGCTCGGCGCGTTGAATGATTTCGCTGACCGACGTTTCGGAAATCCCTTTTTCTGCAACCGAGTCTAATACTGCCTCGATCAGAGATAGGCGGTTTCGTTCGCGTATTTCTTGTCGTCTTCCAGTCATTTTATCAGGCGGTTCTGTTTGTTTTCAGTCTCTTGCGGTGCTTTCTAGCGGCCCTCGTCAAATTGGCCAGCCTCGGCTGTGAAAATAACAGTTGACACACCTAGTTCGAAAATTCCAGATTTAAATGGACGATTGTCCATTTTGCGATGAAAGTCGTCACGCCACCGAAAACGAAGTTCAGCAGGGAAGCATGGCCGGAGTAATACGAAGTGAAACGGGCAAGGGCCTGGCACTGAGCGCGCCCGCTACGCTCTATGTTGGCCTGCTTGTTGCCGTGCCTCTTTGCATTCTTGTCGCCTACAGCTTTTGGACCCAGACTTATGTCGAGATTGACCGCACGCTGACCTGGGCGAATTACCAAGAGGCATTCACCGACCCCTTGGTGCGGCACCTGATGATCCGTTCCGTTTCGATTGCGGGAGCGGTGACACTGGCAACGGTCTGTCTTGCCTATCCGATCGCCTATTTCATCGCATTTCGGACACAAAAGAAGACCCTCTGGCTATTGCTGATCACCATTCCCTTTTGGAGCAGTTACTTGCTGCGTGTGTTCAGTTGGAAGCTGATCCTTGGCTTTAACGGGGTGATGAACTCGGCTTTGATTTCGCTGGGGTTAATTCAGGAGCCGCTGACATTCCTGCTCTACAACGAGTTCGCCGTTGTTCTTACGCTTGCACATGCCTGGGCACCGTTTGCAATTCTGCCGATCTACGTGTCGCTGCAAAAGATCGACCGCAGCTTGCTGGAGGCCGCAACCGACCTTGGGTGCAGCAAACTTGAAAGGTTTGTCCGCGTGACCTTGCCCCTGACTGTGCCGGGGATCATTGCCGCATGTCTGATCATCTTCATCCCCACGGTGGGCGACTACGTCACTCCGGCCCTGGTTGGTGGATCGCAGGGTAAAATGGTGGCCAATTTGATCCAGGTACAGTTTGGCGCCGCCAATAACTGGCCGTTGGGTGCAACCTTGTCTTTGCTCGCCATGCTTTCGGTTGGTTGCGTCGCAATCCTGTTCGTGGTGGTCGTCACCGCATTGGGGCGGAGGATCAGATGAACAAGGCCTTTCGAATCTCATGGTTGCTTGTCTATGCGATCGCCTACCTGGTGTTTCTCTATTTACCGGTTTTGCTGTTGCCGCTGTTTTCGTTCAATGACGGAACCATCGTGGCTTTCCCTCTCAAAGGGTTCACGTTGAAGTGGTACGCGCAGCTGGGCCAGCAAGACACTTTGCTTCAGGCGATGGTGAACTCGCTGATCGTCGGCAGCGTGACTGCCCTGATGGCTACGTCTCTGGGTCTGTTCGCCGCACGCGCTTATGTCAGATACCGGTTCAAAGGGCGGGAATTGTCTGAAGGCCTGGTGATGCTTCCACTGGTCATACCAGGTATAATCGTTGCGAGCTCGATGCTGGTCCTTTTCATCAGCATCGGGCTGAAACCATCGCTGACAACTGTGATCCTTGGACATGTCTTCGTGGCGTTGCCCTTTTCAGTTTCGATCATGAAATCTGCCTTCGACGATTTTGACCAGTCTCTGGAAGAAGCAGCTTTCGACCTTGGCGAAAGCGTTGTCGGAACCTTCCGGCGCGTCACTCTGCCAATCGTCGCGCCTGGGATCATCGCCAGCCTTTTGGTCACGTTTACCGTATCCTTTGACGAGTTCGTTCTGGCGTTCTTCCTTTCCGGAAACAGTCCAACCTTGCCGGTCTACATCTGGAGCCAGATCCGCTTCCCGGCAAAATTGCCCAACACGTTGGCGCTGGGGTCGCTGCTTTTGATGTCCTCGGTCCTGCTGTTGTTGGTTGCCGAATACTTCCGCCGCCGTTCCATCCAGTCCTCAGATTGAAGCCAAAGGAAACGAATAAGATGAGCGAACAGAACATCATCGAGATTCACGGCGTCGAAAAGCGCTTTGGCTCCTTTGTGGCTGTGTCCGATCTGAACCTCACCTTGAAAGAGGGTGAGTTCTTTTCGTTGCTTGGGCCTTCGGGCTGCGGAAAGACAACGGCCCTTCGCATCATCGCGGGATTTCAGGATCACGAAGAGGGCGAAATCCGGATTGATGGCCGTACAATGGGCGAGGTGCCCGCCAACAAACGCCCGACTAACATGGTGTTCCAAAGCTACGCGATCTTTCCGCATCTGAATGTGGGTGACAATGTCGGGTTTGGCTTGCGCAAGACAAAGCTCTCGCGGAAGGAAATCAAGGAACGCGTTGCCGAAGCCCTTGAAATGGTTGAGCTCGGTGGCCTTCAGGACCGCAAGGCCAATGAGTTGTCGGGCGGTCAGCGACAGCGTGTGGCGCTCGCCCGAGCGCTGGTTATGCGCCCGAAAGTTTTGCTGTTGGATGAACCTCTATCTGCGTTGGACAAAAACCTGCGCGAAGCGATGCAGTTAGAGATGCGTCGCCTGCAGCAGAAACTTGGAATTACATTCGTGATGGTCACGCACGACCAGTACGAGGCGATGACCATGTCCGACCGGATCGGTGTCATGTTCGCTGGGCAGCTCAAGCAGGTCGACAGGCCCGAGGTTCTATATGCCCAACCGTGCAACCATGAGGTGGCCTCTTTCATCGGCGGAATGAATTTCCTGGATGCCGAGGTGACGGCAGAAAACTCCGAAACGCTGGAAGTAAGTGTTCAAGGGTTTGGGCAAATGACGATCGGGGTGAATCCCAACGTTCAGGCGCATGACAAGGAACTTCTGGTCGGCGTTCGGCCCGAGCAATTGGAGATCAGCGCAGAAAAACCGGATGGCTATGACGCCTATGTTCAGGGCGAGGTGTCGGACGTCGCCTTCTATGGTGAGAGCGTCCACTACTATGTGCGCATTGACGGGCTGCCCGAAAGCATCGCTGTCGCGGTGCCGAACTACTTTCACACGGTTGATCACAGTCGCGGCGATACCGTCTGGCTTGGCGTTCAAAGCGCTTCGGTGATCGACTTGGGTAAACGTGAGTCTTTGGGAGGAGAAAAATGAATAAAGCAGTATCACTTTCGGCAGCAGTTGTTGCCACCTTCACTGCCAGCCAGGCTCTGGCCAATGCGGCTGATCTGACCGTTTTTGACTGGTCCGGATATGAGGATCAGGGATTTTACGGCGACTATGTCGAAAAGTACGGCGGCGCGCCCAGTTACACCTATTTCGGCAGCGTGGAAGAGGCATTTACCAAGCTTCAATCCGGGTTTGAGGCCGATCTGGCTCATCCCTGTACCGACGCTCTGAGAAAATGGGTCGCGGCGGATATGATCAAGCCGATCGACACCAGCAAACTGGAGAATTGGGACAAATTGATGCCCAAGATCAAAGAGGTCGATGGCATCACTATCGACGGGCAAACCTACATGGTGCCATTCGAATGGGGTAATACCGGCCTAATCTATCGCACCGATATGATTTCGGCAGACGATGTTTCGCTACAACTGCTGGCGGATCCTGCTTATCAGGGCAAGGTCGCCGTTCCAGACGCCGCGTCCAGCGCGTTCGCTATGGCCGCATTGGCCACTGGTGCCTCCAGCTATACCGATATGAGCGACGAGGAATTCCAGAAAGCGGCGGATTACCTGCGCGCGATTCATCCGAATGTGCGCTTTTACTGGTCTGACGCTGGCCAACTGGATCAGGCAATTGCCAGTGGAGAAGTGACACTGGGTTGGGGCTGGAACCAATCAGAACTGAACTTGATCTGGAACGAAACCCCGGCCGTTATGATGCGTGATGTGGACAAGGGAATTGCCACCTGGGTCTGCGGTTATGTGCATCTGAAATCTGCCAAGCAGTCGGATGAACAGGTCTATGACATGCTCAACGCGCTTAGCTCTGCCGCCAGCGGCAAATACATCATCGAAAGCTGGGGCTACGCCCACGCCAACGCGGACGCGTTTGCGCAAGCCGATCCGGCACTGGTGGAAACTTATGGCTTCTCGGACGTGGACAGCTTCTTTGAGGGCAGCCTGTTTTTTGACGCGGTCAATCCCGAGCTGGAAGCCAAGATGTTGAAGGAGTTCGAGCGCATCAAAGCGGGCTTCTAACAGCACCTTAACGACACAACCGGGAATGGTGGGACGTTAGAAATCCTTCCATCCCCACGAAACGATTTCCGATTTTTCTGGAGGATGCGCGGCAATGTCAGGCGCTGACGGATACTCTGTTCTCTTCGAGCCGGTTCAGATCGGGCCAGTAACGGCCAGAAACCGGTTCTATCAAGTTCCCCACTGCAACGGCCTGGGGCATCTGCGACCGCAGGCCGAAGCTGCCATGCGGGCAATGAAGGCCGCAGGCGGTTGGGCTGTTGTGTCCAACCAAGAGACGGAAATTCATCCAACGTCTGACCTATCCCCTTTTGCCGAGAACCGGCTCTGGGACGAGCGGGATATTCCGGCTCTGCGACTGATGACCGAAGCAGTTCACGAAAAAGGCTCACTGGCGGCCATTGAACTGGCGCATAATGGCCATCATGCTCAAAACCACCTGAGCCGAGCGCCTTTGTTAGCTCCGTCAGAACTCGCCCTGCAGACCGCGTATCCCAAGCAGGCCCGGGCGATGGACAAGTCGGACATTCGCGAGTTCCGCAAGTGGCACCGCGCGGCGGCACGGCGCTCGCGCGAGGCGGGCTTCGATGTAGTGTACGTGTATGCCGGGCACTACATGACATTGCCGCACCACTTCCTGCTGCCGCAGTTCAACGATCGTACCGATGAGTATGGCGGTTCTCTGGAGAACCGGGTGCGGCTTACGCGAGAGCTTCTGGAAGAAACCAGAGAAGAGGTTGGGGATGATTGTGCCATCGCCCTCCGGTTTGCAGTTGATGAAATGCTGGGATCTGACGGCATGCAAGCACAGGAGGAAGGTCGAGCCGTAGTCGAACTGTTGGCAGAGCTTCCCGACCTTTGGGATGTGAACGTCGCGGATTGGAGCAATGACTCTGCGACGACCCGCTTTGAACCCCGCGACGGTTTTCAAACTTCATATATCGAGTTCGTCAAACAGGTGACTTCCAAGCCAGTGGTCGGTGTCGGGCGCCTTACGTCTCCGGATTTGATGGTATCTCTGGTCAAGAAGGGCATCCTTGATTTTATCGGCGCGGCGCGGCCATCCATTGCCGATCCGTTTCTTCCGAACAAAATCAGGGAAGGTCGCATCGAAGAAATTCGTGAGTGTATCGGCTGCAATATCTGTGTTTCATCGGATTCTCTGGGTGTCCCTATCCGGTGCACGCAAAACCCGACAATGGGGGAAGAGTGGCGCCGGGGTTGGCATCCTGAAATCATAGAAAGCCGGGGAACAGAGGAGGCCGCGCTTGTCGTTGGCAGCGGGCCAGCCGGACTTGAATGCGCCATGCAGCTGGCGCGCCGGGGCTACGAAGTCACCCTGGCCGAAGCCAAGCAAGAACTGGGCGGCCGTGTCTTGCGGGAGTCCAGCCTGACCGGGCTATCCGCCTGGAAACGTGTGACAGACCACAGAATCTACGACCTGCAGCAACGCGGGAATGTTCAACTGTTCACCGACAGCCGACTATCGGCAACTGAAGTTGTCGAGCTGGGCATTCCGAACGTCTTTCTGGCAACCGGCGCAACATGGCGGCGAGATGGGCGCGGGAAATCTGCATTTCACGGCGTCTCAATTGATCCAGGTTCTCAGGTTTTCACTCCGGACGACATCATGTCCGGGACAATGCCCGGGGACAGTCCGATCATGGTCTACGATGATGATCAGGGTTATCTCGGTGGCGTGCTGGCGGATCATTTGGCTCAGGTCGGACGGGAGGTCACCTTTGTAACGCCAGCCACAATGGTTTCGCCGTTCACGGAATTGACGTTGGAGCAGACCAAAGTGCAACGCAGCCTGCTGGAAAAAGGCGTCCGACTGGTTTTGTCCCAGTCTTTGGCCAGTATCGCGCCCGGACAAGCGAAATTACGTTGCGCCTATACGGGTCGAGAACAATCCGTTGAGTGTAGCTCTGTCGTGTTGATGACGCAGCGAACGCGCGAGACTACCCTTTACGATGCGCTTCGTGGCTTGGCAGACAACCCGCTGACTAGTCTGGAACTGATCGGAGATGCCGCAAACCCCGGCTTGATAGCGGACGCCGTGTATTCTGGTCACATGGCGGCCCGAAATTTCGAACGTAATGCGGGCGATATCGACCGCGAATTTTTCCGCCGGGAAATCGTCTCCCTTGAAACTGTATGAGGTGCGCTATGCCAAAAGATGACTTGCAAGTAATGCGCGATTTGATGGAAGCGCAGCGGGAAGGGTTCGCCTTGCCGCGTCATTT
This sequence comes from Ruegeria sp. SCP11, assembly GCF_040329455.1. Classification (NCBI taxonomy): domain Bacteria; kingdom Pseudomonadati; phylum Pseudomonadota; class Alphaproteobacteria; order Rhodobacterales; family Roseobacteraceae; genus Ruegeria; species Ruegeria sp. SCP11. The sequence continues at coordinate 8,169 of NZ_JBDZYG010000015.1, forward strand.
CTATACCTCTCAGGCGGTTTACGAAAACGATATCAGCACATTCTGGAATCGAAACTGGATCTGGGTCGGTCATGTCAGCCAGATCGCCGAACCCGGTGACTATTTCCTCTTCGACTATGGGCCTGAGTCCATCATCATCGTTCGGGATCGCGAGGGCGAAGTGCGCGCGCATCTGAACGTTTGCCGCCACCGGGGATCGCGCGTTTGTATTGAACAGAAAGGCAAGGCGCGCAATTTCATTTGCCCCTACCACGCGTGGACGTTTGATCTGAATGGCAAGCTACGAAACGGGCGGTCAATGGGCGCGGACTTTGATCCGGGCCAATACGGGTTGTTCCCGGTTCAGGTGAAGATCTTTCAGGGGCTGATTTTTGTCTGTGCCGCTGAAAATGCTCCGCCGCTGGATGCGGCTTTGGAGAGGCTGGCCCCGCTTTCAAAACCGTTCGATTTTGAAAACCTGAAGGTCGCCCATGAAGCCTCATACCCGGTTCCTGCGAACTGGAAATTGGCCTTGGAGAACTATCTGGAATGCTATCACTGCGCGCCGTCCCATCAGGATTATTCGCGCAGCCATTCCCTGAAAGACCCTGCTCAGGTTCTGGAGTTCAGCGGGGCTCTTCACGAGCGGATGAAAGAAGCCGGAATTCCCACTGAGGAGTTGGACTTGACCGGAGAAAACGCAGTCGAACCGGGTGCAGATGTCTATTGGCGGCGTTACCCGCTGTTCCCCGGCTACATGACAGGCAGCAAGGATGGTGCGCCCTTGGCGCCGCCTCTGGGTGAACTCAAAGGCCACGATGGTGGTGCTACCGATCTGGGGATCGGGACGCTCAATTACTTCCTCGTCTACGCAGATCACGTGGTCGGGTATCGGTTCGTCCCACGCGCCCTGCAGGAAACGGATATTCAGATCGTCTGGTACGTGCGCGGTGAAGCTGAAGAGGGTCGCGACTATGACAAAGACGCCCTGACATGGCTCTGGCATGTCACTTCGCTCGACGACGAACGGATCATCCGGCACAATCAGGAGGGTGTGAATTCCCATCATTTTGTCCCGGGCCCGCTGTCCGAGATGGAATGGAGCATTCCCGGCTTCTATCGCAATTACTTCAGCATGATCTGACACGCTCAGCATTCGGAGAATAAACTATGACAGAATTAACTCAGCGCAGGTCAAGACGGCGCGGGGGCGGGCGTGAAGCACGTGCAGCTGTGCGGACCAGCAACGTCGCCTCGCAGGCAATTTGGCCCGGTATCCCGGGTGGGCGATACAAACCGCTTTCGGACGCCGATATGGCGCGCATTCACGAAGCCGCTCTCAGCATTCTGGAGCGTACGGGGGTCGGTGACCCCACGCAGGAAGTTCTTGATCTCGTGTTGCCGAAGGGCGCGACAGTGAACGAGCATGGCAGGCTGTGCTTTCCTCGCGCCTTGATGGAGGACCTGTTGGCCATGGCGGCCAGCGAATTCTATGTTCATGCACGCGGATCTCGGGCCGGTAAGGACGACATGCACTGCACCAAGGACAAGGTGTATTACGCAAACTCCGGCACTGCTGTGACAACGTTTGACGCTGAGACGCGCAGTTACCGACCGTCTACACTCAAGGACATTTACGATTTCACCCGTCTGGTCGACCGGCTCGACAACATCCACATGACAGGTGATACGGTTCTGGCGACGGATGTCCCGCAGGACTACGAGCATGACATGAGCATGCTCTATGCCATTCTGGCAGGCAGCGAAAAACCATCCTGCCTGACATTCCGCACGCGCGAGCATATTCAGGACGCGATCCATCTGTTCGACCTGGCATCGGGCGGGGAGGGCAAATTCCTTGAGAAACCCTCGGTCATTTTTGGTGGCTGCCCCATTGTTTCACCGCTCCGGTTTGGACGGGAGAATCTGGAAATCCTGATCGATACGGCGAAAATGGGACTTGTCTGCGACCTTGCCGTACCGCCGCAGGCCGGGGCTACGTCACCCGCGCCGTTGGCCGGAACTCTGGCGCAAGCTGTGGCTGAGACCCTGTCATGTGTCGCCATTGCCAATCTGATCAATCCGGGGACACCGGTCGTCTTTGCGGCTTGGCCATTTATCACTGATCTGCGCACCGGATCGTTTACGGGCGGCAGCGGCGAACAGGCGTTGATTTCAGCCGCAGCTATTCAGATGGGCAACTTCTACAACCTGCCGACCAGCGTCGGATGTGGCATGACCGATTCCAAGATACCTGATGCTCAATACGGGCTAGAAAAGGCGCTGACCTTCGCTTTGGCGGCCCATGCCGGAGCCAACCGGCTCTGCGAGTTTGGTGGAATGCTTGGCAGCCTGACGGGTTGTAGCTTTGAGTCTATGGTCATTGATAATGAAGCTGCGGGCATGATCTCACGAACACTCCGCGGGATTGAGGTGAGCGACGATACGCTTTCGGTCGATGTCATTCATGAATGTGCAATTGAACCCGGCCATTTCTTAGGCAACGCGCAGACCTTGAAATACATGGAAACCGAGTATGTCTATCCGACCCTATTGGACCGGGAGTTGACAGATACCTGGGAAAAAGCAGGTCGTCAGGACATGTTCGATCGGAGCCGGTCAGTCGTGAACGATATCCTATCAAATCACTACCCGAACTACTTTGGTAGCAAGGTGGATGAAGAGGTTCGGTCCAAGTTCCCGATCAAATTGCCGCGTGAAACGATGCGCGCTGGGTAAGCCCTCCAGTGCACAGGAAAGGCTTCGCAAAGTACACGGTTGCGAAGCCGCTTCGACAATGTCCCTAATTTCTGAATGCGCCTTGGCGCGTCAAGTCTTCGGTCGCCAATCGGATACCTTTTTCGAGGATGTCAAACATCTGATTCAACTCGGCTTCTGTGATGATCAGGGGTGGAGAAAACACACACATGTTGATGATCGGCCGCAGGATCAGCCCGTTCTCCTGACAATGCTGGTCAATCAATGCACCGACTGACTTGTCGAGATCTAATAGGTTTTCTGCTTTTGCGTCCGCAACGCACTCAACGCAGCCTACCAGACCCATACCGCGGGCATCGCCGACCAGCGGTAAGTCTGTCAGAGATTGAAGGCGCTCTTCGAACAGCGGCGTGATCGCGCGAACATGTTCCAGTACGCCGTTGCGTTCCATAATTTCAATGGTCTTCAAACCTGCCGCAGCGCTTACTGGGTGGCCCGAATAGGTGAAGCCGTTTGAAAAGGTGGCGTCCTGAGCGTTGTCACCGCTCACGTCTGCAATCAGCCGATCAGAGATGATGCAGGCTCCCATGGGTACGTACCCGGACGTCATGCCCTTGGCGCAGGTGATGATATCAGGTTTGATGCCAAAGACGTCTTCGGACGCAAACCAATGTCCAAGTCGCCCAAATCCGGTTACGACCTCGTCTGAAATATACAGGATATCGTACTTCCGGCAGATTTCTAGGCAGCGCTTATGGTACCCCTGCGGAGGCACGATGACGCCACCAGAGCACAGGATCGGTTCAGCGATGAAAGCCGCGACTTTGTCTGCTCCGGTCTGTAGGATCATGTTCTCCAGATCCGCGACTTTTTCGTCCAGGAAGTCGTTGACCGTCTGTTCGGAGCGACGCGTATACGGGTTCACGTTCGGCAGAAAACGCGTGAGGTGCGCGGCCTGATCCAACCAACCTTTGTCGCGCTCTTTTCCGGATACAGAGGCCGCCAGGTAAGTCGATCCGTGATAGGCCTTTTGCCGAGAGATCACGATTTTCTTCTCGGGTTTGCCCAGCAGGTTGTTACGGAATTGGACGAAGCGAAGTGCGCTGTCTACCGCCGTCGACCCACCGGTTGTGAAAAACACATGGTTCAGGTCGCCCGGCGTTCTCTTGGCAATCTCATGTGCCAGTCGGGCCGGTGCGGAGTTGGCGTTGTTGAATGGCGAAAAATACGCCATCTCTTTCGCCTGCTGGGCCATTGCATCGGCAATCTCGGTGTTTCCATAGCCTAATTGTACGCACCACATCCCAGCAGGTCCGTCTATCAGGCGCTTTCCGTCTCCTGTCACAACGTGAACGCCAAATCCGCTTTCGGCAAAGGTGCGTTCATTTTGTCCGAGGTATGACATCCCCTCCCATGGGTGCAGGAAGTGTTCGTTGTCCCAGTCACGTAGGGATTGAAAGTCGGAGTTCAAAAGGGTCATTTGGCACCGAGATGTAACATACATAACAAAATGAACAAACATTCATTCAATGTCAATCCTTGAACTTTTGCTTTACTAGATGCGAGAAGACAAAGAGCGAGTGCCCAAGCAAAGGACAAATAAGATTTCTCTCGAGTCAGATACCCCAACCAATGCCCGAGATCTGAGTAAGTTGCAGAACCGAAAGCAGCTGATCCAAGCGGCTGCGGACGCCATCCATAAATACGGAATTCGCGGCACGACCTCGGCAAGAATTCAGGAATTGTCAGGATTGTCGCGGGGAATGGTGAACCTGCACTTCGGCTCTAAAGAGAAGCTGCTTCTCGCTGTGGCGGAGGAGTTGTCGGCGCGCTACGCGGGGCAGTGGAGGGCAATCGCAGACAATCTAGAGCTAGGCTCTGCTGAAAAGTTACTCTCTATCATAAAGGCGGATTTCGATCCCTTGGTGCTAAATGCAAGGGACGTTGCGATTTGGTTTTCGTTTCGGGCCGAAGCACTCTCGAACCCGCACATTTTTCCTTTCATCGACTCGCGGGAGAAAGGTTTCCGAGCGGTGATCCTGGAGTTGTTGGAGCAAATAAAGAGCGAAGGTGAGTATAAAGACGTCGACGCCAAACTTGCTACAGACGCATTAATTGCTTTGTTGGAAGGGCTTTGGACCGACTACCATTTGCACTCAGATATCTTCAAACCCGACGAGGCATTGAAGATCTGCCTGTTCGTACTGCGGTCGATGTTTCCAAAACACTTTAGAACCCAGTCGATCCACTGGTGACCGTGACTGAAAAGACTAGGAACAAACTTCGGGTAATCACGAATCCGTTCGCGTCTCGTGATTCAATCGGCGTAAGTCGTTTATCATTGCTTTGGCCAGTGAGACGCACATGAGCAGCAAAACGACGCTGAACGGGAGTGCGCCGATGATCATCGAATTGGTCAAAGCCTCTAATCCGCCGCCGCCCGCGATCAGCAAAGTTCCAATGACGAGCGTCAGTAGAACGCCCCAAATGATCCGATGAAGCAAGCCGGTGTCTTCGGACCCACCGGACATGATTGTGTTCATAACGAGGATGCCAGAGTCGGCAGACGTAACAAGGAATGTCATAGTTAACAAAACGCACATGACACTGATGACCGTGAGAAAGTTGCCCGAAATCATTTCACCTAAAGTGACAAACAGTGTTGCCGTAGTTGATGCGGCAAGAATTGACCCATTGGCATCCCCATTTAACTCCATGTCGATAGCGGCCCCTCCCAGAATGGCCATCCAAGCGAAGCACACCAGGGACGGAGCAATAACTGCGCCAAGTATGAACTCGCGGACTGTGCGCCCTTTGGAGATACGCGCGAGGAAAAGGCCGACAAATGGTGAAAACGCGATCCACCAGGCCCAGTAGAATGTTGTCCATCCGGCCTGCCATCCGAACAACCTACCTTGTGCGCCTGCGTTATAGGCTGCAGCCTTGGTCGCATCGGAAAGCTCGGCGGCATCGATGCTCAAACCTTCAAGAAAGCCTGCTTTTGTCCCCCAAGCATCAGTTGCACTTGCGAAGAGCTCTCCAACGAAGGGGGCCACCTCTGCCGGCAATACGGATGCAAACTCAGGCTCCGACAAAGGTCGATAGGACTGAAAGCTCAGCGGGAGGAAGTTCTTGATGTAATCGACCAGCGCCGTAGCGTAGGTCGTCGCGGCAAACGCAAACGAGCCATAAACAATGAACACCGACAGCAAAACCAGCGACAATAGAAGGTTGATGTTCGACAAGTATTTGACACCGCGCCCCACGCCGGAGACGGCAGATAGTGTCGACATCATCATGACCATTGCCAACGCCGTGATCAGGCCAGTGGTCGAGGGTTTCATTGTGGTTACCGGATTTTCCACGAGCCAGTTCGCACCGGTAATTAGAAAGGCTCCATCCACCAGTTGCGAAACGCCATAACCTATGGTCACCGCCACGCCGAGTATAGTCGCGACGACGCCGAGTATATCGATCACATGACCTGCAAAACCGTTGGAATATTCTCCGAGCAACGGAGTTAGCGCAGTCCGGATAGTCAGCGGCATGCCCCGCGTAAAGGCGTAGTAAGCAAGGCTCAAACCGGTGACCACGTATATTGCCCAGGCGTGAAAACCGGTGTGTAAAAAAGTGTAGCGGTAAGCTCCTTGAATCGCCTCCCCACTTTTGGGGGCGACTTCACCGGAAACAGTCAATGGATTGGTTTCCCACAGACCAAGCGGTTCAGCGGTAGCATAGACCATGAGGCCTACGCCAAGGCCCGCACCAAACATCATCGAAAACCAGGAGAAGTTCGAGAATTCCGGCGACTCTCCTTCTGCCCCTAGTCGCATTCGCCCGGTCGCAGGAATGAGCGCGATAAGAAAAAGGAAGAATACAAACAGGCCAACCGATAAGTTGTAGAAGGTGTTGAATTCGGCCAACAAGCCTGACTTCCAGGATCGCAGTGTATCGTTCGCAGATAATGGCCAAACCAGCGCCCAAAGGACTAGCAGAGAAACCGAGAACTTGCTCACCAGCGCTATCGGCAGGCTATATCCTTTGTAAAAACCGGTCCGCTGCGTTTCAATTTTGAGGTCTGTGAAGGGGTCCTCAAGTGCCATATTCTCCCGGTCTCATATTGTTTGACTGATTTCACGCAGCGCTGCCGGACGATTTCCAGCACAAGAACGCGTGCGACAGTTTTAACATCCAAAGAATAGATCTGAACGGCAAGAATTTTCCACTGCGACGATTGTGGTCAGTCGGGACTTGTCAGAATACCTTCAATTGAGCAGGGCAGGGCGGTTGCGTAGCGTTTTGTCAACAATGCCCGGTTTGGAGAAGTTGCGCCACAGCTCCGCTGGACGCGATCAATGGCCGGTTTGATCCACTCCGTGACAGTGGCCCGGAGACACTAAATCTCAATGGCTTCTGCTACGGCTAAAGCATACTCAAACTCAACACCGAGATACCTAGCCCTGCTGTCCATCTTAGAATGTCCCTGCAAGAGTTGTACCGCGCGCAGACTGCCGGTCTTCCTTTGGATCTGTGTCATCTTTGTCCGGCGCATTGAACGTGTGTCATAAGCACCCTCCACCAATTCAATAGACGTCACCCGATCACGTACGATCCGTGCGTACTGGCGGGTGGAGTTGGTTTGCTAGGGCACCACCCTTGCCAGTTCCTTTTGCGCATACTGTTCGCGCAGCACGTTCTTTTGAATCTTTCCCATTGTGTTCCGAGGCGGGGCTTGTCAGAAGAACTTTGCTTGAGTGGGGCAGGGCGGTTGCGTAGCTTTTGCCCATGACCAGACCTGCCTCATTCAAATACTTCAAAACGAGTCCAGAGGTCATCCGCATTGCGGTGATGTTGAACATTCGGTTCCCGCTTTCGTTTCGGCCCTGTGTTTGCGTCCGAGATCAGGCGAAAACGGGTACAGCAACTTCGTGCATCGTCGAAATGGAAGTGGCACGTCGACGAGACCTTCTTAAAGGTAAACGGTCGGCAGCACTATCTGTGGTGCGCAGTCAACCATGAAGGCGAGGTGCTGGAAGCTGTGGTGACCCAATGCCGAGACTAGTAAGCAGATTTGGAATTTCTCAGGAAATTGATGAATCGACACGGCATAGCGGACGAAAGGGTCATAGATCGCTTCGCATCATATCGGGCCGCGCTCAAAGAACTGGGAGCAACGGCGAAGCAGAAAACGGGCAAGTGGCTCAACAATCGGGTTGAGAACTCGCACTTTCCGTTCCGACCTCGAGAACGCGCGATGCAGCGATTCAGGCGTATGCGAAGTTTGCAGAGATTCGCCGTCCACTTCTCCGTCTACAACCTCTTCAACCAGGAAAGATCTCTCACCAGCCGAGACATTTTCAAGCTGACACGGTCCGCCGCTTTTGCCGAGTGGCGCGAGCTTTGCGCGGCATAGAGGACAACTCTAATGGCCTAGCTGAGACTGGCCCGAATTAGTCTGACAGCGCCGATTGTTTCTGTTGTGTTCCGAGGCCAACAAGAGAAACACTTTTTTGCTCGCTTAGCGAAAACAACCTCGATTCACACGAAACACCTACGTTTCGATCTAACGCCAGTTTCTCATTCCTGCATTTGGTTCGCGGCGGCCTGAAATACAGGCATCGCGTTTTCAATCATCTCGTCAGTAGCAGTAAGGCAAATACGAAAATCCGTTGGTCGGTCGAAGACTGTTCCGGGCATTACGTATACGCCTTGCTCTTGAAGACATTCAGCAAAGGCGTCGCTGTCACCGCCCGGGGCGCGACCCCAAAGGTAGAAGGTACCTTCTGGTCTTGTCATCCTGTACCCCCACTGGCCCAAAGCACCAAGCATACGTTCACGACGGCGAGCCAGTGCGGCAAGGTCGATTGAGAGGTCTTCAAGATCCGGTAGGGCATAGATCAATGGAGCGTCCGGGACATTCCAACCATCCGCCATCTGGACAGCAAACCGAAGTGCGCGAAGCTCATCTCGTTCCGATACAGGCAATGTTGGGGATATCGCAAGATACCCAAGGCGCAGACCGGGTGCGAGGAGAATTTTTCCGTAAGAGTAGTCAATCAACGTGTGCGGATAGACAGCAGCAGGGGTCGTAAAGCCAATGCCATCGAACCGAATGCGGCGATAGGTCTCGTCAGACAAAATCCAAATACGATGACCAATTTCAGCGGACTTCTCCTCGAGCAGGTCAGCAAGCTGTTGCAAATCTGAACGCGAGTAAATGCGACCTGTCGGGTTGTGCGGTGTATTCACAACCACGATCTTTGTGCGCGCGGTTATTGCCCTGGCAATGGCTTCGAGGTCGAGATCAAAATTATCAGGATCTAACGACACTGGTATTTCTTTGGCGTCGGCAGCTGCCAGCATTGGCCCATAACAAAACCAGCCAGGTAGCGGCACGATGCATTCGTCTCCGGGTTCAAGAAGCATGGTGAAACACATCTTGATCGCGCCAAAGGCGCCCTTAGTCAACGCAATGTCTTCCGCCTCGAAAGATAGTCCCAACTCGTCGGATAACACGTCTGCCAGAAATGCACATGGCTCCGCTTCGTTGGTCTTATAGGCGAACCAGTCAACACTCAGAGGTTCGGCACGTGTCTTCAGAGCATCCACGACTTTGGGTAAGGGCATTTCGTGCGGGTTGCCGAACGTGAAATCAGCGACCGCAGGTGTTTCCTTCACCGCGGCATTGTAGGACGTAAAGAAGGCTTCTACTTTCTTGATGGAACGTGCAGCGGCGTCCGCTCTGTGTGCAGCTATGGACATTTAACTCTCCCTACTCAAATTCGGGTATGCGATCGCACAAGGAATACTGTTGTGTCGAATATGACATTGTTACCCGACCTAGATACATTTTGCAGCCTTTTTGCCAATTGACTTGTCCAGCACTGCCTTTCGCTGCGGATGAGGAATGTATCCAGCTAACGGCAGCTTTGCGCATTGAGCTGCCAGTTATGAGATCGGCCCCGACCGAATACATTGGATGTATCCATGGCCTGGGAATAGAGAAATCTTATTTGGTCTAAAAACCAACAAATGCTAAGCTGCACTTCATAGCTCAAACTGGAACTTCCAGCGAGTTTTATCCCTGTCCAAGGTAGGAGGTGCTGGATGAAACCGCTTACCGAAGTGCATGAAATAGCGCAGATTGCTTATGGCTTTATGGGGTCAAAGGCGTTGTTTGCTTCTCTGAACAATGGCTTGTTTGAGTGTTTGGCAGATGAGTCGAAATCTTTATCGGAGATTTCTGCAGAAACGAACCACCTGGAGAACCTGATCGAAACTCTGGCGATTGCCTGTGTCAGCCTGGGTTTGCTGGAATTCGACGGCAGTACGTATAAAAATGCGCCGGCGACCCGGCGATACCTTTTGCGATCTTCAAAGGCCTTTTTCGGCGACTATTATCGGTTCCAAATTGATCGTCAAGTCTATCCAAACCTTGCGGGCTTGGACAGCGCACTACGTGGTGATGAAGTCGCCGGGCTTTACACAGGGGGGTTTTCTGACCTTTCACGAGCGGTTGATTTTACACGGGGCCAGCATGCCGGGTCGCTTGGTCCTGCTTTCGTCCTCGCACGCTCAGTGGACCTTTCCGGAGTAGAGACCCTTCTTGACGTCGGTGGTGGAAGTGGCGCTTTCTGCATCATGCTGTGCAAGCGATTTCCGCAGCTAAAAGCCACGATTGCAGATTTCCCCAACGTTCTGGACGTGGCACGCTATTTTGTCGAAGAAAGCGATTTGGCTGACCGAATTGACTTTATTTCCGCCGAAGATGGTTTCAACGGATGGCCGGAGCAGGCGGATGCGGTTCTTATGTCTTATTTGTGCAGCGCAATTGGGCGCAGTGCTACAAAAGACTTTGTCTCCCATTCGTTAGACACACTCAGCCCGAACGGTCGATTGTTCATCCATGACTTTATGGTTGATGACGATCACCAAGGACCAAGCATGGCTGCATGCTGGAGCCTGGCCATGACCATGGGAAATCCGGATTCGACGGTCATTCGACCCGCGATGATTGAGGCACTTCTTGAAGAAATTGGCTTTACAGATATCCGAATAAAGCCATTGATTGCTGGCATTACATCCCTTGTTGAAGCTTGCCGTCCTTGACGGCCGCAGGAGCCACGCTTCTGCCATGCAACCTAATTCGAAAGTTGGGATTGCGTGAAAGCAATGAAACAACCTTCAAGACAATCATTTCTCGTTGGTTTGGGGCTGGACAGGCTTCTTTAAAACCTTTTCACTAATCTGGATCAGTACTTTTCAGCTAAGATCCCAAAGTTTCGTACAGTAGTGTGAGCAAGGGGGTGTAAGGTGAAATCAGGCGTGCTTCTGGATATCGCAGGCGTGCTCTACGAAAGTGATCACGAAATCACAGGGGCAGTCGATGCCGTTGAGAGACTGCGAGTAAACGGCGTGCCGGTTCGCTTTCTTACAAATTCCACGAGGCGACCGAAGCGGTCAGTTTTAGAGAAGCTCAAGGCACTCGGCTTCTCACTGAAAGCGCACGAAGTCCTGACCCCCGCTGAGGCGGCCTGCCGCTGGCTGAGGCAGAAAGGACTTGCTCCGCATCTGCTGGTGCATCCCGATTTAGAGGAAGATTTCGCAGGCTTGCCAACCAGCAACAAGATCGCTGTTGTTGTTGGCGATGCCGGTCGACATTTCAATTTTGACCGGATGAACGCTGCGTTCCGCGAACTTGTGCACGGTGCACCATTTATCGCTCTCGCAACAAATCGCGTGTTCAAGGATGCTGATGGCGAACTTAGTCTTGATGCTGGAGCCTTTGTGCGGGCGCTTGAATACTCAAGCGGTACCGTGCCTGTGCTTCTGGGCAAACCGTCACGTGAGTTTTTTCTTGCCGGGGCACGGAGCATGAAGTGCGATCCTCGAGACGTCACGATGATTGGTGATGATGCCGAGAGCGACGTCTCTGGCGCGATTAAAGCTGGAATCGGAAAGGCCATTCTTGTGCGAACCGGAAAATATCGAAGCGGAGATGAGGGGCGATATCATCCCAACCCGTCCCACGTGGTTGAGGACATCGCTGAAGCAGTCAAAAAAGTTCTCGGCAGCCGCGTCAAAAATTAGCCAAAGTCTGCAGCGCGCTCGCTGTGCACATTTGAAGTTCACACTAAGGAGCGAATGTCGGTTGTGCGCTAAAATCGGTCCAATGCGATTGCAGTATCTGAACAACCAAGCAATGACCGGTAAGGGCTCACTACACTTTGCGATGCATCTGCAGAGAACAACGGCTGAGCCCACAGCGACTTACATCGATGTCCAAGCCGCGCAGATAGCAGGCTTCGCATAGTTTGACTGGTTTTTCGAAAGAAGAAAGTGAGGCCTTCCTTTCAGATGGTTTGGAAATTCAACCGCATAGATCCCATACCAGCCTTTACTGTTTGGTCGGTTCTCCTAAATTCCAATGAGTAGGCAAGGTCTTAGACCCCTTCAGCACAAGTTATCAACTCGAATGCTGCTATACTTGAACCGACCCCTTTAAGATTGAACGGACCCGCTGGCATCATTTCGCTTTTCACCTGCCAGGCTGTAGCGTGCGAAATCAGTGTCTGGCCGTCCTTGGCGATTTCACAAAGTCGTGCTGCGAGGTTTGGGGCGGGTCCAATTGCGGAGTAATCCAGGCGGTTTTCAAATCCGATCTGGCCCATTGTAGCAGCGCCTGTAGCGATCCCAATTCCAAGCCCGAGACCTCGCTCGTCTGCCCCTGCTTTGTACGATGCCATAGCCTCGCGCACTCTCCCTTGCATGTCTTGTGCCAAATCCACGGCCCGTTGTGCCGCGTTCTCTACCGGAACTGGAGCACCAAACAGGACCATCAAGCCATCGCCAAGGAACCGTTCTAGTGTTCCTCCACACGCCTCCACAAGCGGCCCACAAGTGCCGTGAAAAGTATTCAGAACGTCAATAACCTGGTCCGGAGTCGCAGCAGTCGCAAAGGCGGTAAACCCGCGCAGATCGGCGAACAGGACTGTAATCTCTGCTCGACGTGTTCGAAGAACGTCTTCTCCATCTGAAGCGCCGACAATCATCGTAGCCACTTGTGCGGGTAAATAGCGCTTCAAGCGGTTGGTGCGCTCAATCTCTTCGACTTGCTCGGCCACACGTGTTTCCAGAACAGCGTTCCAGTCGGCTAGTTGCGTTTTTTGTGCCTCTACCTGTTCGTACAATTCCCCTAGTTTTTGACTGGTCTGATTGACGTGGTAGGCCAGTTCACCAAGCTCGTCTCGATTGGGAACGTCGACCCTTTCATCGAACCCACCTTTGGAAAGTCTGCCGAGTGCTACGCGAATGCGTTGAATTGGCCACAAAAGTGAAGAAGATATCGAATACCCCAGTAGAAGCGCGACGCCGATCGCAATCAACGCCGCCGCCACGATGTTCTGACGAGAGGTCAGATAAGCCTGTGTCGTCGTCCGCGCGCGGCTTCGCATCTCATGTTCGATGTGTTGAACGACGGTGTAAGCCTCTCTTTGCATTGCTTGGAGCGGTTCGAAAGCTTGCGCAATTCCATATTCTGCGGCCTCTCTATACTTCATTTCAGCCCCCAAGCGTCTTATTTCCAAGGTGATTGGTTTGATGGACTGAATGTCGGCCCGAAGTTCGGCAATCGTTTTCTCATCTGGCATACCGGTTTGTCCGAACCGGCGCGCACCCACCGCAAGATCTCGTTCAAGATCGACCGTTCGATTATAAACAAGCCCTGTCGGTACTCTAAAAAATCCCTGATCTTTTGGCGCGACCTCAGATTCCAAGCTCGGGTAAATCGCTAAGGTATATGCTATGATGTTGGACAAACTGATGTACGTATCGTTGAAAAAAGCGATACGCTCTTGGTCTTGAATCATCGCTTCGGTTCGGACATTTGCTTTGTGCAACGAAAACAGACCAAAGAGTGCCAGACCGACAAGCAAGCATGTGACGCCCAAAAATGCGGTAAGAAGTTTTGCCCGAACTGAAAGCGCGATTCTTGCGACGCCACGTGCAACAAAAGTTGGCTGTTTTGAGTCTTTTTCGCGGTCTTTTTTCATACCCGCTATTCCGCCGAATGGTCTACATAGTGCGGTAAATCTGGAATTATTCTGCACTATTTGGCTAAAAAACACCAACGCTGCAGAATGCCATTATTGTTGGATGCTCGTGTTGAAGCGCTCCTCAGGAATACCGATGCTGAGGTCCGAGTTTCCGTCTTGGGCTGCATCCAGTCACTGATGCGGAAAGCAGCGAACGGTAACACTGAGCCCCAAAGTGGGCATTGGAGTTAGTTCTAAAGACAGGATTATCGGCAAGTCGACGACTAAGCGTTGACTTGCCGGCGAAGTGTTCCCGAAGGTCTCTCGCCAAAGAAATCTCGTTATTCGGAAGCAAAACGCCCCGTGTTAGTGAAGCCGTGGTTTTGCGAGATTTCGGTGACTGTCGCTTTGCCGGCTTTGGCGGCGAACAAATCCCTGCGGACATCGGCAAGTCGGAGCATTCGAAAAGGTCTTGTCAGATTAACTTTGCTTGAGCGGGGCAGGTCGGTTGCTAGCGTTTGGGAATGACCCAACCTGTCTCCTTTAAATACTTTAAGACCAGCACCGAGATCATCCGCCTGGCGGTGATGTTGTATATCCGTTTTCCGCTTTCGCTTCGGAATGTTAAAGACCTTCTGCACGAATGCGCGATCGACGTGAGCCACGAGACTGTCCGATACTGGTGGAACCGTTTTGGTCCGATGTTCGCGTTAGAACTCCGCATAAAGCGTGTTCAGCAATTGCGAGCATACTCGAAAGGGAAGCGGCATTTGGATGAGGTCTTTGTGAAGATCAACTGCAGGCGGCCTTACCTTTGGCACGCCGTCGACCACGAAAGCGGGGTGCTGTAAGCGGTTGTCACAAAACGTCGAAATAGTCATAGAGTATTGAAATATATCAAGAAGTTTATGGGGCGCAATAGTTGTGCCGAAGAGATCTTGACGGATCGTTTTGCGTCTTACTACGCGGTGCTCGGAGAATTGGACGTGCTCGAAAAACAAAAGATTGGCAGGTGGCTCAACAATCGCGCCGAGAACTCGCACTTACTGTTCCGACGAAGAAAACGCACGGTGCAGCGTTTCATGCGCATGAGAAGTTTGCAGAATTTCGCCGCCCTTCATTCCTCCGTATACAACCACTTCAACCAGAAAAGGTCTCTCACCAGCCGAGACATTTTCAAGCTGACACGGTCCGCCGCTCTTGCCGAGTGGCGCGATCTTTGCGCGGCATAAAGGACAACTCTACTGGCCGAGCTGAGACAGGGTCGAATTTGTCTGACAACGCCAACTGAAGCCTATAGGTAGACAGAGGTATCGAAGTCAGGAGGGATTGCAACATTTTCGATGCGTAATTTGACGCCATGTTTTCCGCATGAGCGACTTGGTTTGGGCTCAATATGCCTGTAGTGTTTTTTCTTGACTGACCAATCAAATAACTTGTTATCTGACTCATCAAACATAAAGCGGGGAGCTACGATGAAACTCAAATCTACTATTTCAACACTTGCCGTCATCACGTGTGCAGGTGCTGCGTTTGCGGACTGTTCAGAGGTTGTTTTTTCGGATGTTGGCTGGACGGACATCACTGCCACCACCGCGGCAACGACGGTTGTCCTTGATGCTCTTGGTTACGAAACAGACATCAAGATTCTGTCGGTACCTGTGACCTATACGTCGATGGCAGAAGGTGACATCGACGTTTTCCTTGGTAACTGGATGCCAACAATGGAAGGCGACATCGCCCCTTACCGCGAAGCAGGTACCGTCGACACAGTTCGTGAAAATCTTGAAGGCGCCAAATACACGCTGGCGGTCAACTCAGTCGCAAGCGAGTTGGGCATCAAGGACTTCGCGGATATCGCTGCCCACAAAGATGCTCTGGACGGAAAGATCTTCGGTATTGAACCCGGCAATGACGGCAACCGCCTTATTCAATCGATGATCGACGGCGACTCGTTCGGGCTGTCCGGTTTTGAAGTGGCTGAAAGTTCGGAACAAGGCATGTTGGCACAGGTCGACCGTGCAAGCCGCAAGGGCGATCCGATCGTGTTCCTTGGCTGGGAACCGCATCCGATGAACGCCAACTTCGAAATGAGCTATTTGACGGGCGGAGACGATTTCTTTGGGCCTGATCTGGGCGGCGCGACCGTCTATACGAACACCCGCAAAGGGTATTCAGCAGAATGCCCCAATGTTGGCGCTCTCCTCGGCAATCTGAAGTTCTCACTCGCGATGGAAAACGAGATCATGGCCTCCATTCTTGACGATGGTGAAGATCCGCAAGACGCCGCCAGTGCATGGCTCAAAGCCAATCCAGATGCATTCACGGCTTGGCTGGATGGGGTAACCACAAAAGACGGTGGTGACGCTGTTGCTGCCGTAAAAGAGCAGCTCGGTCTGTAACCAAATTTGGCAATTCGAAGCTCCCCGCTAGTATGGTGGGGCGCTTTCAACAACCGGCATAAATCCGAATTTCGGTGGCGGCTCAGGGGATTCATATGGAATGGCTGACGGAAACTAAGATTCCCGTGGGGAAGACCGCCAAGTCGGTATTCGACTGGCTTCAGGATGTGGGAGAACCATTCTTTGACTGGCTGTCCTGGGTATTGGAGCTGTTGATTGATTCCATTCTGTGGTTAATGCAAACGCCGCACCCGCTGATCGTAATCGCGATTTTTGTCGCAATTACTTGGGTGCTTCAACGCAATTGGAAAACATGCCTTTTCGTGCTGCTCGGGTTCTTGTTCATCTTGAATCAGGGATACTGGGAAGAAACCACTGAGAGTCTGACACTGGTCCTGTCATCCTGTGTTGTTTGTATGTTGGTTGGTGTACCCATTGGCATCGCCGTAGCGCATCGCCCCCGGCTTTATGTTTTCATGCGCCCAGTACTTGACCTGATGCAGACCCTACCAACCTTCGTCTATCTTATCCCTGCGATCGTATTCTTCGGTATTGGCATGGTCCCCGGTCTAATCGCGACAGTGATCTTTGTTCTGCCCGCACCAATTCGCCTCACTCATCTGGGCGTTTCTTCGACACCGACGCCTCTCCTCGAGGCCGCGCAGGCCTTTGGTGCAACTGGTCGCCAGACCTTGTGGAAGGTCGAACTGCCGTACGCGATGCCGCAAATCATGACCGGCCTCAACCAAACCATCATGCTGTCTCTTTCGATGGTGGTGATCGCCGCACTTGTTGGTGCCGATGGTCTAGGCGTACCAGTTGTGCGGGCGCTCAATCAGGTGAATACGGCGCTGGGCTTTGAATCGGGCTTCATTATTGTCGTCGTCGCGATCATGCTGGACCGTATTCTTAGAGTGGAGCGCTAATCCATGACCGCAGTTGAATTCGATAAAGTTTCCATTGTTTTTGGTGACAAGCCAAAGCAAGCGCTACCGCTCATGGACCAAGGTCTCGAACGCGCCGAGATCCAGGAGAAAACCGAACAAGTTCTGGGCGTCCATGATTGTTCACTTACGGTGAAGGAAGGTGAAATCCTTGTGCTGATGGGGCTGTCCGGTTCCGGAAAGTCCACATTGCTTAGGGCGGTCAATGGCTTGAATCCTGTCGTTCGCGGTTCTGTGCGCGTAAATGACGGGTCTCGAATGGTCGATGTTTCGAACGCGGATGAGACGACACTTCGCCGCATACGGCAGAACCATATCGCCATGGTGTTCCAGCAATTCGGACTTTTGCCCTGGCGTACTGTTCGGGAAAATGTCTGGCTTGGTTTAGAGCTTTCGGGCATGCGCAAATCCGAGCGCAACAAGCAGACCGAAGAACAACTGGAAATGGTTGGACTTTCGGATTGGGCTGATCGGAAGGTTGGTGAGCTTTCGGGTGGTATGCAGCAACGTGTCGGGCTGGCGCGGGCCTTTGCCACGCACGCGCCAATTCTGCTGATGGACGAACCCTTTTCGGCCCTCGACCCGCTCATTCGCACAAAGCTGCAGGATGAATTGCTGGAACTGCAGCGCAAACTGAAGCGCACGATCATTTTCGTGTCTCACGATCTGGATGAAGCTTTCAAAATCGGCAATCGCATTGCCATCATGGAGGGCGGGCGGATTGTTCAGTGTGGTACGCCTCACCAGATCTATTCCAACCCGGCGAACGACTACGTTGGGGAATTCGTAACACACATGAACCCTCTTGGCGTTCTATGTGCCAGAGACGTGATGGAAGCAGCCACAGAGAACACTGAAGTTGCCGTCGACCCGAGCACAAGTATCCGAAAGGTTGTAAATAAAATATTTGAAACAAACGCGCCGATAGGCGTCATCGAAAATGGAACGATAGTTGGCCAAGTCACCAAAGACTTAGTCTTGACAAAGCTTCTCAATCCCAGAGACCGTTGAGCTATATTTTCCACGCACCGCAGGAAACTCTCCGACTTTCAGTCGGAAGCGCTTTAGGCTCCGAACCCATTGATTTCCGCCTGGCTGCGGGACTCATGATTCGGAATCTAGAGGTGAACGTGCCGATCTATTATGGTTAACGGATGCGCAGACGGCGCGTTTCGAAACCTACTTCCAAATCTACCGCGAAAAGCCCCACGTCGATGACAGGCGTGTCTTGAGTAGCATTATCTTTCTCATCTGCACACCTAGGCGGTAGTATTGTCTGTGGAACTTGTTTTGAGGCGGGTAAGGGACTTTCGGCGGCTCCATCCATGAATAAACGATCGCCATTCAAGTACTTCAAAACCAGTTCCCAGATCATCTGTCTGGCCGTGATGCTGTATGGTCTATTTCCACCCTCGCTACGGAATGTCGATGACCTGCTACAAGGGGCAGGAGGCTTGGCTCACTCGCAAGGTCAACGCGGTATTCGATGAACTTGCGCGAGCCTATGGAGCGCTTTTGCGCAGGCTGCTGGGCTGGCAAGGCCAAGTTCTGGCCTCCTCGCTAATATTCTCAATGCTTGTGGTGCCGTTCTACATGTTCTCGGCCAAGGAACTTGCTCCAGTCGAAGACCAGAGCATGATCAGCGTGGTTATCCAATCCGCCCCGGGAAGTTCGCTCGACGCGACCAATGCAAGCATGGACAAGCTGGTGAATCTGGGAATGTCCCTGCCGGATGCCGAGAGCTTCTGGCAAATCGTGACCAAGGAAGGCGGCTTTGGCGGTATTGTATTCAAGGACTTTTTTGAACGCGAACAGAACGTGAAGGACATCATGCCCCAACTCTACAGCGCGTTGGCGCAGATCGGTGAATTAAAGGTGCTTCCCTTCCTCGGTACAGCTCTACCGACTGCCGGTCAATTTGACGTGGAGTTGGTTGTAAAGGGACCAGGCACTTATGCCGAAATGCAAGGCCTCGCCTATGCGTTTCTTGAGGCCGGGTTTGAAAGCGGCAAGTTCCTTTACGTGGACACCGACCTCAAGACCGATCTGCCGGTGGTGCAACTGGAATACCACCACCAGCGGCTGGCGGATCTGGGGCTAACCAGCCGTTCAGTGACCAATCAGCTTTCAGCGTTTCTATCGGACCGCTACGTCAATCGGTTTGACGCGGGCGGGCCTATTAGGTGATCCCGATGGCGGCAGAGAGTTTTCGGGCTGAACCGGCGGCGCTTAGTTCACTGCGAATTCGATTGTCCGATGGAACGATGGCGCCGTTGAACGCGCTTGCTGATATTCAGGTGGTCGAGCA
Organism: Ruegeria sp. SCP11; assembly: GCF_040329455.1. Taxonomy (NCBI): domain Bacteria; kingdom Pseudomonadati; phylum Pseudomonadota; class Alphaproteobacteria; order Rhodobacterales; family Roseobacteraceae; genus Ruegeria; species Ruegeria sp. SCP11. The sequence goes on from NZ_JBDZYG010000015.1 coordinate 27,553, forward strand.
ACGTCGTGCCCTTGGCAAATTTGACCAACAACGCGCATTCCGCATTACCAGCGGTGTGATCCCAAGCACTACCAAGGTTCAGGGTCTGGCAGCGATGGAAGAAGCCGCAAAATCCATCTTGCCACCCGGCTACACCATCGATTCCGCAGGCATTTCCCGCCAGATAATGCAAGAGGCAGATAGCCTAGTGGTGACGATGGCGATGTCTTTGGCGATTGTGTACCTGGCGCTGGTCCTTCAATTCAACAGTTTCCGGTCGCCGTTGATCATCCTGTTGGGGGCGGTGCCGCTCGCCCTGTCCGGGGTAGTGATGATCTCGTTTCTTGGCCTAACCTCTATCAACATCTACTCGCAGTTCGGGATCATCACTTTGGTGGGGCTGGTTGCGAAGAATGGGATTTTGATCACAGAGTTCGCAAACGAATTGTCGGCGCAAGGTAAGGATCGCGTGAGCGCCATAGTCGAAGGAGCACAATCGCGGTTGCAAGCCATTTTGATGACGACAATAGCTACCGTCGTTGGTCATGTCCCGCTTGTGTTGGTTGAAGGCCCCGGAGCTGAGGCGCGCGGTAGCATCGGTATCATTATCGTGGCAGGGATATCGGCACTCTGTTCACGCTTGTAGCACTTCCTTCGATTTACCTTCTGTTTTCGCCGAGACCTGCTGCGCAGTCACCTGAAACGGCGAATTCGAGAAACGACGGTGTGCAGGATAAAGCCTAAGAAACAGCGGTCTTTCAAATTATTGGGAGCCTAGGGGATGGTGAGAAGTGCGCGGTATCAACCTGGGTTCAGCAGTGCCTGTGAAGCCTGATCCCGCCTGTTTCGATTGAACGCTATGTATATGAAGCTGATCACTGTCCCCCCTTGGCAGGTAAGAAGACCATATCTGCTTTGGGTGAAACACTTTGGTTTGTGAAGCTGTTTGGGGTGCGTACTGCACTGCATTTGTCGCCCAATTGAATCCAATGCTGTGTAGTATCAATTCTGACGGCTGCAGTGAGGAAAGAACGTGGCGCGCATCATGATCATTTCTAGCTTCGTGACAATCGGTCACGTTGGTTTGTCGGCAGGACAGCCTGTTTGTCAAAGGCTGGGCGTGAACGTCACCTCTGTGCCTACGGTCGTTCTATCAAATCACCCCGGCTGGCCTGAAGTTGCGCGTGCTCCGGTTGCGGCGGAGCATATAGTGGCTATGGCCGAAACCCTGAGTTCGAACGGCTGGCTCGCCGATCACGAGGCAGTGCTGGTTGGGTATATGCCCACTGTCGAGCATGTTGATGCCGCAGCCGCGCTTTTGGCTCGGGTCAGTGAGGTTGCAGATAAACCCCGTATCGTAGTTGATCCCATTCTGGGAGATTGGCCAAATGGCCTTTACGTGTCGGAGGGCGTTGCGCAGGCGGTTCGAGACAGGCTTGTACCTCTGGCGAATACAATGACACCTAATCTATTTGAACTTGAATGGCTTTCGCAGCGGAAATGTATGACGGTCGATGATACAAAATGTGCCGCTCAGGCTTTAGACATTGAAACGGTTCATGTCACCTCGGCTCCATTGGGTTGGGAAAAAACGGGTATCCTTTCATTGTCCGGTGGAGAATTTCACGAGTATTGCACGCCACGATATCCGGATGTGCCGCATGGCGTTGGTGATGTATTCGCTGCCTTGATTGCGGCGAATTTTCAGGTTGGTCAGGCAGTGGGCTATGTGTGCGCTCTTGCTCGATCGTCCCAAGGTCAAGAACACTTGAATATCGTTGACGCGTCTGCAGATTGGGTATCTGCACCGGCAATTGCAGCAACCAGGAAGGACTAGGTAATGGCTTTCAATTTCATCCTGATGCTGACTGAGAACGACCGCACTATCCCGGACGCCCACGCACGCTTGGAAGAGGCGTTGGAAGGAGGCGCTCGTCATATCGGTTTCAAGGATGTTGGTCTACCTCTGGAAGATCTACGCGGTTTGGCGCAGACCATTCGTGCCGCAGGCGGAAGATCTTACCTGGAAGTGGTCAGTCTTGATGAGGAAAGTGAGCTGGCTTCAGCTCGCGCCGCCGTAGGACTAGATGTCGACTGCCTTCTCGGAGGGACGAGGGCATCGGCGGTCACGGAAGTGACCCGCGATCACCCTCTGCGCTACTATCCGTTTCCCGGACGGATCACAGGTCATCCCAGCGTGCTAGAAGGCCCCGTCAGCGACATCGTAGCATCCGCTCGCGCGTTGGCTGATCTCGAGCATGTGCACGGGCTGGATTTGTTGGCTTATCGGTTTTCCGGTGACGTCCCGGCTTTGATGCGGCAAGTTGCACAGGCCGTTGCCAAGCCAGTGATTGTGGCTGGCAGCATCGATAGCGAAGCCCGGATCGGTGCAGTAGCGGAATCCGGTGCGCAGGGTTTTACGGTTGGTACGGCCGCATTCGCCGGTGCTTTTCAGACCGACGCCAGCTTTGTCGATCAGGTCCGCTCGATCCTCGCCATTACCACAAGTGCCCAGAGGGTCTCGACGGCTTCGCGCAGGTTTGCACTGGTGGCCCATGATGACCGAAAGTCACATCTTCGCGCTTGGGTTCTGCGTCATAGAACAGCTTTGGCAGGACACAGACTGATTTGCACCGGCGATACCGGCGCACTTGTTGCCAGCACCTGCCCGGAATTGAACGTCCGAAGATTGCAGCGCGGGTCCAGAGGGGGGGACCAACAACTTGGTGCGCTAGTGGCGACCGGTGAGCTGGACGCAGTGATTTTCTTTGCCGACCCAATGGCACCTCATGGCTATGATGTCGACCTTCAAGCTCTGACCCGACTTACCATAATGCATGACATCCCAATGGCACTCAGCGCTGCCGCAGCGGATCTTCTTGTGACAGCTTTTCTTGCTCACAGCTGAGCCTCCCGAGTTCGGTTTGCACCAGCCTTGGAGTGGCTTGCGAAAATACTCGGTTTTTGTTCAGTGCAAACTTGCCCAATCTGATTGCTTCTGTTGACTGAATTTTGTTGAAAGACCTTTTTGGGGTCTTGTCAGAAGAACTTGCCTTGAGGCGGGCAGGGGGGCTTTCGTAGTCTCGACCCCCAAAAAAACGATCACCACTCAAGTACTTCAAGACCAGTCCGGAGTTCCTTCGTCTGGCTGCAATGCTGTATGTTCGTTCCCCGTTGATACTTCGCAATATCGAATATCTGTTTCAAGAGCGCGGGTCCAACAACTGCGACCTTTTTCAAAATCGAAATGGCAAGTCGACAAAGTTTTCGTGAAGGTGAATGGTGAACGGCACTATCTCTGGCGAGCCGTCGATCACGAGGACGAAGTGCTCGAAGCCGTGGAAATTATACACCGAAACAAACGGGCGGCGTTGAATTGCCTCAGGAAATCGATGCGGCGCCACAGTACTGCGAATGAAGTTGTCGCAGACCACTTCGCATCGAACAGAGCCGCCCTCGGAGAGCGTAGTGCGACGGAGAAGCAGAAAACGGCCAGGTGGCTTAACAACTGGGTTGTGAATTCTCATCTTCCATTCCGGCGACGAGAACGCGCGATGCGGCGCTTCAGGCGTATGCGAAGTTTACAGAAGTTCACCGCCGTTCATTCCTCCGTATACAACCATTTCAACCAGAAAAGATCTCTCACCAGCCAAGACACTTTCAAGCTGACACCACCCGCCGCTCTTGCCGAGTGGCGCGAACTTTGCGCGGCATAAGGGACAACCCTACTGGCCAAGCTGAGACTGGTTCGAATTTGTCTGACAGCACCATTTTGACGTTTGATGTCGCGAAAAGTTCGCAAACCGATGTTTCCGATAGTGAACCACTGTTTACGATGCGCGCAGACCGGATTTATTTGTAACCAGACAGGCTGACTATGAGCGACCTTGAAGCACAACGCAAAACCGCCATCGAAGCGACCCGCAGTGGACCACCGCCTCGGACCATCAACCCATTCTTTGGTGTAGGCCCTATCACTGACGTTATTCAGGATGAGGCAGATGGGCGGAAAAACCGTTTCGAATTCGACCGCTGGTTAGAAACCAACTACCGCAAGCTCGACGATAAGGGCAACGATCTGGGCCCGTTCACCACAGCGGAAATTGGACGTTCAATGCACCGTGGCTACCCGGCGGATGCAATCCTGCGCGACATGATGTTCCATATCCACCGGTATTTCGGCTTTCCCAAGGAAAATCAGATGGCTGTGGGACTTGGCGGCGGCCACAGTGGTTATACCGTAGCCATCATGCATCTGATGAACCCTAATCTGAGCGGGCAGAAGCTGTTCGTCGACACACCGCGTCCTGAAACGGAAGAGGCCAACAAGGGCGGCTTCTTCCGTCAAAGCTGGGGCACCCAGATTCTGGAATTGCAGCAGTTCGCCGCCAACGGTCATGAAGACAAGGTTGTTTTTGCTACTGCCGAAGGCACTATCCCTTCCGCTGATGAACTGGAATCCCTGGGTATCACGCTTTTCGTTGGCGTCGGTCACGAGACCACCGGTGCCACCACATATACGACCGAAGAAGTGAAATCGCTTCTCGAGTGGCTGGACCGCGATCCGGTAAACCGCCATGCGATGATCGACGCCACCTCGATGCTGGGTAGTATGCCCTGGCCGCAGGACGTGGTCGAGGCGTTCATGGCGAAGTGCAACATTTTTACCCCCTTCCAGAAAGCAATCGGCGGTGTTTCTGGCTATTTCCTGGCTTCTTTCACTCCAGCTGCGATTCAGTTGATCGAAGACAACCAGAAGAACCCGGCCTGGGCGATTGCACGCCAGTTGAAACTGGTTGTTCCGACTGATGCCAAGAAGCCGCTGACCGGTGAAAAGACTGTGGGTCTTGGCCCGTTTTACGATGCTGCAGCCGACAAGATGACCGGTGGCGTGATCAACACCTTCTCTTCGCTGGCCTTTGCAGAAACTACCTATGGGCTTTTGCGTGTTGAAAAGATGTTTGGTTCGGTTGAGGTGATGAACCAACGCTCTGCCGCCAACCGCGCGCAGATCGACGAATGGCTTGCAGGTCAGGATCTGCTAGTTGCGGGTGTAGGTGACGCACAAAAACGTGGCGCGGCAGTGACCCTGCTGGCCGTGAACGACTCCGGCATCACCGATCCCGCTGTGCACGCGCGTATCATCGCCCGCTCCAAACAGCTGCTGGGTTACGAAGGTCTGACGCATCCAAATGGAGATTATGAGCCCGGCCTCGACGCTGCGCGCTATGTCAACGCATTTCCCGGTACACCGGGCGATTACCGTGCCTGGATCGGTGGTATCCGCGACTCTCAAGACATCGTTCGTTTGCTCGAGAACATTTCTTATGCCTACAACCGCGCCAAAGTTGTCGTGTTGGAAGAAGAGCTCGCCGCTCAGGGCACCACGTTCGAAGCCTCGACGACTGCCGGAGGGGATGTACGCAAAGACGATCCGAACCGTGCGTATCGCATTCTGGTGGCGGACCTCGTGGGATTGAAATTTGGTGCCGACGGTCAACCGGATGCTTCCGCTGTTAAGGCCTATGTGGAAGAGCAGGGCGCAACATTCACCTATGGCGGTTGGGATGGTTCTGATCTGCCTGCAGGCCAGCATTTCTTCTACCTGCCGGACCTGTCAACTCATGAAGAACTGACCGCAGCCTGCTGCGACAACCAGTATGACGCGGTGATCGCGGCGGCGACCTTCTTCCCTGAGAACGCGACTTTCCCAGAAGGCGGTGTGCGCATCGGCGCAGGAACCGGTAACATGGCGTGTGCTTGCTGGGGTGGTGGTGACGGCGCGGGTGGAGCCGCTCCGCTGATGAATACCCCAAGCTTCAACAGCCGTGCCACAGCACAAACTGCAATGAAGGCCCTGCTGCGTGTGCTGCCTGACCTAAAGGTCGACGAGATGCACAAACGCGTCGTTGATGGTGACTTCGACACCGGTAAGCACCTGCGCGACTATCCGACTGAAAAGCTTGAAGGCAAACGGCTGGGCGTGATCGGTTACGGTAATATCGGCCGTGAAGTCGCTAAGCTGGGCAAAGCCTTCGGTATGTCCGTTGCGATCTATGCTCGTGAACGTCACCGTCAGTGGATCGAAAGCGAAGGCTTCATCTATGCCGCAACCCCGGAAGAGGCAGCAGAGGGTGCTGACGTTCTATCGCCCCATACAGGTCTTGGTGCCAAGGGCGCAGATGGTGTCTTCGCCAATGCCGGACTTGTTGGTGCATCGGTTCTGAACGCCCTGAATGATGGTGCGGTACTGGTCAACTACGATCGTGGAGAAGTTGTCGATGCCGGCGCGCTGAATGAGGCGATGGCGTCCGGCAAGGTGGCTTATGCAGCCATCGACGCTGACCTCTTTGTCGCCGAAGACGGCAGCCTGTTTGGTCCGATGGTACCCTACCGCCCATTGATCGAGGCATATCCCGGCCGCCTGGAGCTGCTGCCGCATGCTGCTGCTGACACTGAACACACCTCGCGTGTCGAAGGCGCAAAGCAAGCAGTAGACCAGATACTGTCTGCAATCCGCCATCGCAAAGTGATTAACTGCAAAGGCGACGTGCCCGAGGGCTACGTAAGCGGTGGTGCGCAGACAGTACCGGGGGTTGGCAAAGTTTCGGCCTCGGTCATCGCGTCTGTTGCAGAGGACGCGAACACCCTGACGCGCCTCCGTGATACAGTTGAAACACTGGCGGCCATCTGGGGCGCGATCGAGACGACCCGAGATCCGGTCCGCAGGGCGGAACTGATCGAACGCCACGGTGAAGCGCTGACACTCGCTACGAACACGCTGCACCGAGACTTCGACGCGCTGGGTCTTGTCGGCGCTTACAACTGACTGGGGCCTTCCGGTCCTGAAAACTAAGACAACTGGCGCGCGGGGCTATAGCGGCGCGCGCCGGTAAACAGATCATGTCAGAAGAACATGTTGGGGCAGGCAGGGGGCCTTCGCGACCGCCACCCATGAATAAGCGATCGCCCTTCAAACACATCAAAACCAGCCCCGAAATTATATTTCTGCCTACCGGAGACTGGTTCTAATTTGACCAACAGCATCATCGAAACAGGTCGATGCGCTCATTGATCCTTGTCAAGATTGGAAAGAGTAGGAAGTGGTACAGTTGATGACAAAGTAAGGGAGAACACATGGAAGACCTAGTCAAGATAGGAAAAGAATTCGTCCAAGCCATGCGTGATCGCAGGGGGCTTGCGAGTGTTGAAGAATTGTATGCTGAAAATGCGCAGTCGATAGAGGCAGTCGTGCCTCCGGTTCGCCAATTCCGCATTACAAAAGGTCGGGACGCCATCAAAGGAAAAAGAGAGGATTGGCTGGCAACGCATGAAATTCAAGAACTCGAAGTAGATGGCCCCTACGTCCATCCGCCCAACCGCTTCGGAGTGCGATATAGGGCTGAGGTAGTTCAGAAGGGTACAGGTGAGCGCATGACCCTGTGCGAGATCGCCGTGTATTCGGTAGCAGAAGGCAAGGTCGTACTCGAAGAATTCTTTATGTTGCCGAAGTAGGAAGAGAGACCGGCAGCATTTTCTCTGCGTTGGTTGCATCACACCTATTGCTCAGCTTCCTGCGCGCTGTGACGTTTTGGATGGAGATCAGGTATGCAACGCAGAACTTCGGTCTATTTTATTGGCGCTGATACCAGCGACGAGCCGATATTTGAATGCGCTGAAGCTGCCCGGATCCAGAACGGGCATTTGACATGCCATCTCATTGCTGCGTTGCCTAATCTGCCATACTTAAAGTACGGATCCAAAAGGTTTGTTGAGGCAGGGCTACCTTCCAATTGGCTGGATCTTTTGAAAAACAAAAAAGCCGAACTAAAGTCTCGCACCAATGAGGTTGAAACGCTGCTTGCACGCCAAGGCGTATCGGCAAACGTGATAGCCTCTATGGGCTCAGTAACAGAACTACAGCATCTGGCGGCACGACAAGCGTATAGCTCCGATATTGCTTTTCTAGACGCTGAATTTCGAAACGACCCCGACGTGTTTCACAAAGTTGCTTATGGAATATTGTTCCATTCACCTGTCGCCTTGATGATTAATGGAGATCCGTTTGCCCGTCGCGACCGTGTTTTCCTAGCATGGAATGATAGTTTGGCCGCATCCAGAGCCGCGCATTTTGCATTGCCCTATTTTCTGGCAGCCAAAGAAGTTGTGATTGGATGTTTTGATCCGCCGTCATCTGATGATCCAGAAGCCCAAGAACTCGGTGCTGACATAGCGGCATGGCTCAGCCATCACCGGTGCAATGTGGCCGTATCACAGTTCCCAAGTGACGGGCATTCGATTGAACACTGCATTCAGGAGCGTGCAAAAGAAGTTGGTGCTGACCTCGTTGTTATGGGCGCTTATGGGCATTCATATTTGCGAGAGTCAGTTTTTGGCGGAACTACTCTAGGAATGTTGGGAAACACCGACATTCCAGTCCTATTTGGGCACTGACTGACGCGAGCGGGCACGCATTCTCACTAGGTTTCGCGATTAAAATAGGCAGAGGCGCGATCCCGCTGCTTCACGAACTTATTTGAGAGAGGTCAAGTCTGCTCGGTCGTTCTCGTCTAGGAATGTCATCACAACTGACGCAAGTTCATCCCAGTCCGTAAATTCCCGCGCTCCATCTCTTGGATCGATATTCCGGCCCAACAAGACGACGTGCTGAACGATCTCCTTCTCAAAGTACCCGTAGTTTTCGGGTCGTACTGCGCCTGCGACCAACGCGGTCGCGTCGGGTTTGAAATTTGTTCGTAACAGCATTTCGTTGAGGTAATCGTGGGCTTCCTCACGACCAGAGGCAAATGCGGCTTTGAGACTGACAGAGAGCACGAGAGATTTTCGTATTGCCAGCTCGTCTTTGTGCGACGTGATGAAAGCTTCGAATGTCCCAGGGTGACGACGCTCGTGAACAGGAGCCAAGAAAATTACCAGTTTCGCGCCGTCCAACGATACTGGGCCGGATAATTCATCGGTATTTATCAAGCGCGCATTGTATCCAGCCTCCCTCGCGATATTGCTGATAAAACGCGCAATCTTAGCCGTCTGGCCTTCGACAGTAGCGAAGGCGATAAATACGGTCATTCCGATCCTCCCATAAATCGGTCTGAAGAGCGTTCTGAGTATGATGAAGTGGCGCGTGTTCGCCCTTGATCTTAATCAAAAGCATTTGTCAGTCGCTCTATGAGCGAGCTGAGGCCTGTCCTTACGGCACATATTGAGGTTTTTTCAAGGACTCGCAATGCCTTATGAAATTAAGCGGATATCGGATTGATCGGCGGTGGGCACGCCTAATTCTCATAAAACCATCGGCTACAACGCCCAAGGTTCCCGACAAATGCCGGGGGCCTAATTGCCTTATTCAAAGCTATTGAACCATTTTTGTCGGTTCGATCTTGTTTGAAGTACTTAGGTGGAGGCGGGTAGACCTTTTAACATAATGCTGGCACACGCCGCAGTAAGCGCCAGATCGGTCCAGACGGTTCGGCCCTACGGACGGTGTCGCAATTGGCGGCAGCTTGATGGGCGCATAGGGGCCGTTTTCTACATCTGAGATGTTGGGCGGTAACAAGACATTCCCCGTACGGCGTTCCTGCCAAGAAATATAGGAGCCGACACTTTGCGGGTTCGCATTTGGAACACCAATCCGTTAAGCTAAGAAATCGGCCCAGAGCCTTAAAAAGAAACGCCAAATTCTTGTTAAGCGCGCGAGCTGTAACCTTCCAACTCGACATCACCACATTTGCTTGTGCTTGCGCGTAGATCCGATGCTGACCCCAAACTGCCGCGAAAACGCCTTTGACAGCGATTGCGCGGAAGAATAGCCGCATCGCATCGCGACTTCGTTCAGGACGAGATCGGTGTGGGCTACGAGATCACGGGCACGCGATAACCGCATCAACTGGTAATAGCGCTGAGGTGGCATCCCCAATTCCTTGACGAAGATGCGCGACAAGGACCGGACCGAGAGATTGGCCCGCTTTGAGATGTCTTCAATTTGTAACGGCGTTTCGACGTTTTCTGCCATGATGGAAATGCAGCGCCTTAGGTTTTGCGAGCCTTTAGGCTGCATGGAGCCGCTGCCCAGCCCTTCAAAACGCGAGCCGTCATGTAAGAACATGCTGGCGGCATCATGTGCCAACGCATCGCCATAGCGCTCTGAAATGAAAGCGATCATCAGATCCATCGCGGTCGAAGCACCGCCGCAGGTCCAGATTGAACCATCGCGCACAAACCGGTCGGGTAGGGTTTCGACGCCCGGAAAGGCCTCTGCGAACTCAGCCAATGTCTGCCAGTGTAAAGTGGCTCTGCGACCTTCAAGCAAACCCCAGGAGGCCAGGAACCAGGCTCCGGTGTCTGCGCCAATGACCGTTTTGGCCCGCTTGATCAAAGCGGCGCATCTACGACTGGCAGGGTCGGATGAATTTTGCCGGAAATCATCGCCGCCGACGACCATCAGCAGATCGCAACTGCCGGCATCGGCACGCGTGATGTCGGGCGAAAGACGCAGTCCGCTTGAACTACGGACCGCGTCATCATTGGGCGTCACAATAGACCAGGAAATATCGGCACCAGTCTGGTCCCGGACCACCCTCAAGGGCTCCAGCAGGCACGCCAGAAGCATGTTCGAAAATTTCTCAAAAAGCAGGATATTGGCTTTGAGAGGGGTCATTTCGTCCGATATGGGGTGGTTTTTGGCAGTTTAGGACAACGTGGGCGGAAAATTCAAGATTACCTTTCCTGAAAATTGAAGACGAACCTGCCACTTAAACGAAAGAGTCAGACCACTATGAACGATCGCCCCCTTTCGAGTATTCGCGTTCTTGATTTCGGCCAGTACCTTGCAGGCCCGCTGGTGGGGATGATGCTTGCCGACATGGGGGCTGAGGTGATCCGCATTGATCCTCCGGGTGGTCCTCGCCTCAAGTCGCCTGCGTCTGATATGTTGTCGCGCGGGAAATCTGTGCTGGAACTGGATCTGAAATCTACGGACGGTGTAGAGACGGCGTTGCAATTGGTCAGGCGCGCCGACGTGGTCATCGACAATTTTCGGCCAGGTGTGATGGAGCGGTTGGGTTTGGGTCCGAAGGCGCTGAGCCAGGCAAACCCTGCCATTGTATCGCTTTCCATGCCCGGGTTCGCGTCTACCGATGCAGAACTCGCGGACATCGCAGCGTGGGAGGCCGTGATCGCAGCGCGAACCGGTCAGTTCACCGACATGGGGCTGAATCGGCGTTTGATGGGGATCAACCCGTCATTCACGCCGCTGGGGCTGGCGTCGGCATATGGGGCGACGTTCGGTGCGATGTCAGTGCTGTTTGCGCTACGCGCGCGCGGCAAAAATGGCGGGGATCATATCGAGGTGCCGCTGGCCTCGGCCCTGCTGGAAGGGCTGGTCTACAATTGCGAGCAGATTGAGGACTACCCGGATCGCTACAAATCCCCGCGCGAGGTTGAGTTGGAGCGACGTGCGGCGGAAGGCCTGCCGATGAACCTGGAGTTTTCGGAACTGTCCGAATTTCTGGACCCGTTCTACCGCACGTATCCCTGCGCAGATGGTCGTGGGTTTTATGTTGTGGCCTGCAGCATCAAAGGCCATCCCGAACGTGCCTTTCAGACGTTGGGGTTGAGTGAATTGGCCGAAGGACTGCCTGATTTCGATGCTTATCTGGATCAGAAAGATTGGCCCGCAGAATGGTCGACGCGAAACTACCCGGTCGGTGTTTCCGACCGCGAGCGGGTGTCCACTGCGATGAAAGAGGCCTTTCTAACTCGTCCAGCGCATGAGTGGGAGGAGTTGTTCGGGGCCTCAAAAGCCCCCGCCACCGCGCAACGGACATCGCAGGAATGGCTAAACGACCCTCATGCATTGGCATCTGGACTGGTGCTGCAGGTCGAGGACCCGGTCCACGGCAGAATGCACCAAATGGGTAATGTTGCCTGGCTGGCAAACGATGCGGGTGCGTCGAGCAAACAAGCTGCCCGCCCAGCCGATCTTGCGGCGCTTTTGACCGAGGCGCCCCGGGTTGCAGCAGTAAGTGATGGAGCCGGGCATGGCTGGTTGGACGGTTTAAAGGTTCTGGACCTGACCAATGTGATTGCTGGTCCAACCATAGGCTCGACGCTTGCGCGGTACGGGGCCGACGTCACTTTGGTTCAGCCTGTTGACCCCTCAGTTGACCCTTGGAATGCCGTGGTCTTTGGTATGCATGCTCATCGTGGCAAACAAAGTGTTCTACTGAATCTGCGCAGCGATGAGGGGGAGGACGCGCTGGCGCGTTTGATCGCCGAATCCGATGTCATCACAATGAACGGAACGGATGCACAGCGCGATGCGCTGGGGCTATCCCCGGAGCGGTTGAAAAGCATCAACCCGAAGCTGATTCTGGTGCAGCTTGACGCCTTTGGCGGGCCGAAGTCTGGGCCGAAGTCGAACCATCTTGGCTATGACGACCTAGCGCAGGCGGCAACCGGTGTCATGGTCCGGTTTGGCGGTGGTATGGAAACGCCAGAGGAACACGCTCATTTTGGCACGATTGACGTTTTGACCGGATACTGTGCCTGCGTGGCGCTTGGTGGCGCTCTTATGCAATTGGAGCGGACGGGCGAGGGCGGTATCGCCCGCGCCTCTCTGGCGGCTGCGGGTAATTTGATTCAGGCCCAGTTCATGTATGACTTCGACGGGCGCGCGCCGTTTGATGAACCGTCGGGGCGTCAGGCGCTTGGCTGGGGACCGTTTTATCATTGCTACGAAGCGGCCGATGGCTGGATGTTCTTCGCCGCCCCGACCGAGCGAGAAAAATCTCTGGCGGCAATTCCGGAACTTGCCGATCTTGCGGGCCTGCCGGAAAGCGAATTGCACGCTGCGCTTGCCAAGCAATTCCGCGAACATCCTATCGCTTTCTGGAGTAAGGCGTTTGCCTCGTCTTCCAGCGCAGTTGTTCCATTGGGATCGTTACATAAAACCCGCGACGCTGCTCTGCAGTTTGAAAGTCGCGGTGCAGTTGATCTGTCACAGGCAACGTTCCGAGTGATCCGGCACGACCAGCACCCGATGGGCCGCTGGTGCGACCTTGTGGCACCGAATGCTGTCCGTCCAGAGCGAGGCCGCATCGAAATTCCATCGCATATGCCCAAATACGGCGCGCACACACGTGAAATTCTAGCACGCGTTGGACTGGACGAGGTCGCTATTGATCGAATGATCGAAACAGGGGCTGCCGCAACACAATGGTCGGACAAGTATCTCCCTGAGTAAGGGGAAACCGCCGACACAAAGAACCGATCGACAGGGAGGGCATTATGGATTCTGTCAAACATCTCGCGGCAACTTGCGCCAAGGGTAAAATGTCACGTCGCGAGTTTCTGTCTCGCGCAGCCATGCTTGGTGTCAGCGCGGTGGTTGCAAACGGGTTGCTGACCCAGGAATTGCGCGCGGCGGTTCCCAGTAAAGGGGGCACTCTGAAACTGGGCCTTGCCGGAGGGGAAAGCACGAACACGCTCGACCCGGCCGCCGCCCTAAGCCAAGTGCCCTACCACGTCACCCGGGCCTTCGGCGAAACGCTTTTGGACGTCAACGGTGACGGCAGCTTCAATATGCGTCTTGCGGAATCCGTTGAAGGCAGCGCGGATGCAAAAACGTGGGCCTTCAAGATCCGCAAGGGCGTCGAGTTTCACAACGGCAAGACTGTGACGCCTGATGACGTGCTAGCCACTTTGAAACGCCACTCGGATGACAACACCAAGTCTGGCGCGTTTGGTGTCATGAAGGCGATTTCGGAGATGTTTGTTGATGGAGACAATCTGATCGTGAAGGTGGAGCGTGGTAACGCCGATCTTCCCTACCTGATGTCGACCTATCAGTTGCTGATTCAGCCGAACGGTGGTCTTGATGACCCGGCGGCCGGGATCGGGACTGGCCCGTACAAGATTGTGGAGGACGAACCCGGGGTGCGCCACGTGTTCGAGAAGTTCGGCAATTACTGGGACGACACACGCGGTCATGTGGATCAGGTCGAAATGCTTGTCATCAATGACAGCACAGCACGATCCGCGGCGCTGCAGTCGGGGCAAGTTCACATCATCAACAAGGTTGAGCCCAAAATTGCCCAGTTTCTGGCGCGCGCGCCGGGGCTTGAGGTGAAGCGCGTCGCAGGGCGCGGTCACTATGTCTTTATCATGCACAGCGATACCGCACCTTTCGATAACAAGGACCTGAGACTGGCACTGAAATACGCGATCAATCGCGAAGAGATGGTGGACAAGGTTCTGCGGGGCTACGGCGCGGTTGGAAACGACACGCCAATCAATGCGGCCTATCCATTCTTTGATGACAGCCTGCCACAACGCGCATTTGATCCGGCGAAGGCGGCAGAGCACTACAAGGCGTCGGGGCATGACGGCTCCCCGATTGAGCTTCATGTTTCCGATGTCGCGTTCCCAGGGGCGCTGGATGCCGCGCAGTTATTCCAGCAGTCCGCCAACGCCGTCGGAATTCCGCTACAAATCAAGCGCGAACCTGCGGATGGTTATTGGTCCGAGGTATGGAACAAAAAACCGTTCAGCGCGTCCTATTGGGGCGGGCGTCCAACCCAGGACCAGATGTATTCGACTGCTTACCTATCGACTGCAGACTGGAACGACACCCGTTTCAAGAACGAGCAATTCGACACACTGTTGTACGATGCTCGCAAAGAACTGGACGCTGGCCGCCGCAAGGACACCTACGGTGAAATGGCGCGGATGGTGCATGACGATGGCGGTCTGATCTGTCCGATGTTCAACGAATTCCTGGAGGGTGTGCGTGATGACGTGCAGGGCTGGGAAGCTGACGGCCAGTGGGAAGTCATGAACGGCCTTGCACCGCATAAATGCTGGTTGGCATAAGGTCGATACCAGCACTAGTTGCAACACGGGTCCCGGGGCATTGCACCGGGACTAATATTGGTCTTTTCGAGATTGCCTGATCACCGGTGAGAGCAAAGGCTATCCAGAATGGTACTGACTCTGATCGGCTTCTAGTGACCGATGAAAGCTGCATCAATTTAGCGGGGTAGAAGCATGAAAACCGTGAATGATCCGGAACACGAAGGCGCGGGTCCTGCGATTACCCCACGCACCCGTGCCCGCGCACGACACATATTGGATCACTACTACATCGGTCCTGCCAGAGATGACCGGGTGTTGGAAATCTGGGGCTACACCGACCGCTATACATACCGTCCCGGAGACACTGTCGATTTGCGCGTTTCTACCACAGCTCCTAACTGGTCGCTTGAGGTCGGACGAGATGGCGTCAACTATGCGCCCGTCATGCATGTCGCGGATTTGCCTGGTCTGCATCAGGACACCCCGGAGCACTGCTCGGTGTATGGTTGTGATTGGGAGGTTTCGCATTCCTTTACCATTCCTGATGACTGGACGGCGGGGGCCTATCTGATCACTCTGCGTGCCGAACGTCAGGGAGACGCAGTCGAAGAGCATCACCTGATCTTTGTTCGGCGTGCTGCTCAGGCAGAACCGGCTGCGATGGTTCTGGTTTGTGCGACCGGCACCTGGCTTGCCTATAATTGCTGGGGCGGTTCCAGTGCCTATGAAGGGATCACAGGGCCCGAGCGAAACGCGTTCTCACCGATTCTGTCAAACCAAAGGCCATGGACGCGTGGGTTTTGCAAACTGCCTGCAGGAGCCCCCCGCGCTTTGACCGAAAAGCCGACCGACCCGGAGGGCATGGTCCGCTATGCCTATATGGAATGGGCCTATGCCTATGGATATTCAAAGAAATACGCTTCGGCTGGTTGGGCCAGCTATGAACGCCACTTTGCCCGCTGGGCGGAAGCCGAAGGTTATGAGTTCGAAATTGTAACGCAGCATGATCTGGAGCTGGAACCGGATCTGCTGACAGGCCACCGATGTGCGGTATTTGTGGGCCATGACGAATACTGGACCGCAACAATGCGTGACAGGGTTGAGCGATTTACAGAAGGTGGTGGCCGGGTCGCGCGCTTTGCCGGTAATTTCTTGTGGCAGACCCGGCTGGAGGATCAGGCGCAAACGCAGATCTGTTACAAATACACTGCCAAGGATGCCGACCCTTTCATGGGCAGTGATGAGAAGCACCTGGTCACCGGCGCTTGGGATGCTCCGCCGGTCAACCGACCCGGTGCGCAGACATTTGGCGTAAACGGTCTCAAAGGTATTTACGCCGGGCTGGGCAATTGCGTTGGCCAAGGTAGTGGAGGGTTCACGGTCTACCGCCCGGATCATTGGGCCATGAAAGGTGTGCGGCTGGGCTACGGCGACCAATTGGGCGCTGAGTCGAAAGTCTTTGGGTACGAAGTAGACGGAGTGGATTTCTGTTTCGATGACGGGCTGCCATTTCCGACAGGCAAGGACGGCACAGACAAATCGGTGGAGATTATTGCGCTCGGGATGGCCACCAATGTCGAGGCGGATTTTTCCCATTGGGGAGAAACGCTTTACATCGGCAGCGCGGATGCCGAATTCAAAGCGTTGATACTCTTCGGTGAAAGGAAAGAAGAGGCCCTGGATAAATCAAGCCGCGGAAATGGGGCGATTGTCTCTTGGAAAAGCGGGGACGGTGAAGTGTTTTGCGCTGGAACGTGCGAATGGGTTGCCGGGTTGGCGCGGCGCGACACACAGGTCGAAACCATCACTCGCAATGTTCTGAACCGGTTTTGCCGGTAGGCAGTTTTAGGAAATATTTTTCCAACCACTCGTCTACCAAAGCAATGGGTGGCTTTTCCCAAAGCGGGCTATGCAGGCCGCCGCCATAGATCGATCACAGGCGGCCCTGCTGTAGTGGTTTCAGCACGCTGAGATCCTTTCGATGGCCTTGTCAGAAAAAAGTCTTGATGCGGGCAGGTGGCTTTCGCAGCCTAATCCATGAGTAAGAGATCGCCTTTCAAGTACTTCAATATCAGTTCCGAGGCCATTCGCCTTGCGGTGGTGCATTGCATCCGTTTCCCAACCTTGTCACGGAATGTCGAATACCTCCTGCACGAGTGGGGTAAAGGACAACATCACTGGCCTAGCTCATCCCGGTTCGAAATTTTCTGACAGAAAAAAGGTGGATCTTGTAAAATCAAGGAACGGTCTTGCAGCAGCTCACTCCGAAGCGCTCTTCACAAACATTGGAATGGCATACATGCTGAAACTGAACGTGGCCGCCAAGAAAGCCACCTGAAGCAATTGGCTGGTCGATAGGGAAAAGGCCAGCCGCAGACCTAAGCCTTTAATTCTGGTTTCCTGAAAAAAAGGATGATCAACATGACACACCCTGCGTTTCAATCTGGATCTGTCGCCGTCGTGACCGGTGGCGCCTCGGGCATTGGCCTTGCGGCCGCAGCCAAGTTTGCTGGCATGGGTATGAAAGTTGTTGCTGTAGATCGCGACACAGACAAGCTGGCAGAAGCGGAAGAAGTCCTGCGCGCCTCCGGCGCAGCCGACGTGATGATTGCCTCCACCGATATCTCAGATCGTGCGCAAGTCGTAGCGCTTGAAAAAGAAGTGACTGCTCGTTTTGGAGGCGCGGATATCCTAATGAACAATGCTGGGGTTGGGGGGCGTAATTCGTGTCTGACTGCGCTCGATGTATGGGAGAAGATACTGGGTGTTAATCTTTGGGGACCCGTCCATGGAACGCAGGTGTTCGCTCCGGGCATGATCGAACGCGGTCGCCACGGCGCGATTATCAATACCGGGTCCAAGCAGGGCATTACAACGCCACCCGGAAACCCGGCCTACAACGTGTCCAAGGCGGGTTTGAAAGTCTTCACTGAGGCACTCGCACATGAACTGCGCAACACGGAAGGTTGCCAGATCACGGCACATCTTTTGGTTCCAGGATTTGTTCACACCGCGATGATCGGTGCCGCCGAAAAACCACCAGCCGCATGGACAGCGGAACAAACGGTCGATTTCTTTGTAGAAAGCGTGAACCGGGGCGATTTCTACATCCTGTGCCCAGACAATGACGTGGACCGCGCTCTGGACGAAAAGCGCATCGCATGGGCGGTCGGCGACATCATCGAAAACCGACCGCCACTAAGCCGCTGGCATCCAGACTATGCTCGATCATTCACAGCCTACTTAGACCAGGAAAGCTAACTGAAGCGCGCTGCTGTGCCATCGACGGATGTCCGCTCACGGGAGCGACCTCACCGCGCATGGAGTACGCATTGTCAGAATGCAGTGATACTGCAGCTCGCAGTCTTGCCTGAGAACTATAGTTCAATAGAAGCCCTTTACGCCGTCCCGAAACTTCGATGTTGCAAATTCGAAGAACGCGTGAACGCGCGCGCTCCGACGGATATCGGGATGTGCCAGCACCCACAGGCTGGAGGCGAATTTTTCTTCAGGCTCATGAATGCGGACCAGCTCTGTGCAATTCTCACCAAGATAGGCGGGCAAAACGGCTATTCCGAGTTTAGCCCGCACCAGATCGAATACCCCCATCAGCGAATTGGAGTAGGTTACCGGGGCTACTGCGGGTTTAAGCTCTGTGGTCATCAGACTCATCGTCGATGGATTGGCACTATCGTTCATTCTGATCCAGCGTTGTTCCGTCTCAGGCTTGCTTTGAATAGTGCCTAGGTAATCTCTGTGCGCGTAGGTTGCGAAACTCAGCTGCGCCAAATTTCGGCCAATCCAATGTTCCGGTGGATTCAGTGTGGGACGCAAGGCGATGTCTGCGTCCCGCCGCATCAGATCAAGTGGCTGTGTACCAGACAAAAGCCGTAATTCTACGTCCGGGAACCGGATTTGAAACGCCGAAAACACAGATGCCAGAGTATAGAGGAGTGAATCCGTTGTGGTGACCGTCAATACGCCTTCCAGACGCAAATCCCGCCCACCAAGCTCACGTTGAATACCGTTCATGCCATCACGAAGCTGTAGGCCATTGCGATAGAAGTGCTCGCCTGCTGCAGTCATCACATAGCCATGACTCAACCGTTCAAACAGGCGTACGCCCAACCTCTTTTCGACTCCCTCAATTCGGCGGAAAACGGTGGAATGGTTAACCCCAAGTTGCCGCGCTGCGCCGGACAAGCTTCCAGCCTCGCAGACTGCCAGAACGAAGGGGATATCACTCCAATCCAATATTTGTGCATTCATGCAAGGCCTCCTTGCACGCAGCGTGAATTACCTTGCGAAAATTATCAACCTAAGTTCGCTGTGCATCGAATTGGAGAAACATCATGAGACGGACACTGAGTCTCCCACAGCGGATGGGTCCGCAGCCACGGACCACTCATGGACTGCCGCATGCTCAAATCACGCAGCATGGGCCGGATCGCGTCATTGATCAGCTGCGCCAATGGGCATTTGGCCTTCCCGGCGTCGAAAACCAACCCAGCCTAGTGTCTGTCCCAGGCGCTAGGGCGATGGTCATTCACGATTGTGCTGGCTGTAACCAAGACGCCTTTATGGCTGGGCGCGAATTTGCCCATATTCACCCACATCCTGACAACGGCAGCATGCACGTCCAGTTGCCGCGCGAAGATGCTCTTGAAGTCGTGGAAAAAGGGTGGGGCGAACATCATACCCTGGTGCTGGAAAACCTCCGACCAATTGGTCTGGTGATGGTGTTTTCACCGCGGGATGAGGCCGAGCTTGAAACTGCCAAAGACGTCATCCGTCGATCCTACGAGTACGCGACCGGCACAAGCCTTTTGGCTGCGTGACCAGTCAGAACTGAACCCAAACAAACTGGAGAAACAAGGTGAAAATTTTGGTTGTTGGTGCGACGGGCACCATTGGCAAAGCGGTCGCTGATGCCTTGGCAGAGCGCCACAAGGTTATCCGTGCCGGATACAAGGATGGCGATGTCTCGGTCGACCTCGGCTCTAAAACATCAATAGAAGAGATGTACAGGTCAATCGGGCAAGTAGATGCGGTTATCAGCACGGCCGGACTGGCGGATTTTGCCCCATTCAGCGAATTGGATGACGCCGCTTACGATCTGGCGCTTCAGAACAAATTGATGGGTCAGATCAACCTCGTACGGATCGGGCAAGAGCATATCAGCGACGGGGGATCCTTTACGCTTACTGCTGGTATTTTGTCGCGTGATCCCATGCCCGGATCAGTTGTGATCAGCCTTGCAAACGGAGCGCTGGAGTCCTTTGCAAAAGCGGCCGCTTTGGAGCTTGGCCGTGGCCTGAGAGTGAACGCAGTCAGTCCGGTATTCGTCAAAGAGACGATGGAAATGATGGGGATGGACCCAAGCACAGGGTTATCGGCTGCTGACACCGCCAAGTCCTATCTCGCCGCCGTCGAGGGAGACTTAAATGGAGCTACATTGGATGCGCCCGACTACGCGTAGTTCTTGTGGGTGAGAACGACCCTGTGTCCCAGGTTTGTAAATATGGTCAGTGCAGTTGCTAACGCAATTGCGCTGACCCATTCCTCGTCAGAAGATGTCCCTTCAAAATCAGCCTAACCCTTCACCGCGCGTCAACTGTGAATTGGGTCGCCAGCGCGAGTATTGATCAATTGGTATTGCTTCACGGAGTTCGGAAACCCGATTTAGGGAATTAGTACAGCGGTATCGGAAGGGGCGGCCAAAGGCCATTAAGGTCGACTTAGGCATGTCGCGTCTTCCCTCATTGGGAGGCACCTCAGGTTTACAGAATTAAGACATTGGCTTTAGTTTGGTCACTAGCAGGAACTCTAGTAGAGTTCTCTAGTAAGGTCGAAAGGTGTGTTTTTTGAAACGAGTTGTATCGTTACTTGTTGCCCTGACGCTGGCGGGATGTGTGTCAACCGCGCCTCCTCCCTCGGCACCCATCCCAACCCCAGGTCGCGTAAGCACCCCAGTCAATTCAAAGCAGGCACAAACAAGAGTCCGGCAGGTCGCCTCTCGAGTTGAGCCCGTAGCAGAGCGAGAATGCCGCCGCCGTACTCAGGGCGTGAATTGCGATTATCTGATCCGCATTCATCCAAACAAAAAAGCTCCCCCTAATGCTTCTCAGAGTTTAAGCAAGTCAGGACGCCCGATTATCACAATAACGCAAGCGCTGGCACAGAATGTGAACAACACCGATGAACTTGCATTTGTTATGTCACATGAAGCTGCTCACCATATTCAAGGGCATTTGGCGCGCCAAGCTCAAAACGCAGCGGCTGGTGCAATCATTTTTGCTGGTCTGGCAACTATCGCCGGAACTGGGGCGAATGACATTGCCGCAGCACAAGATTTAGGAGCCTTTGTTGGTGGGCGCAGCTATTCAAAGGACTTTGAACTGGAAGCTGATCGGCTAGGCACGGTAATAGCATACAAAGCGGGATATGATCCACTCAAAGGTGCGTTGTTCTTCGCAAGAGTTCCCGATCCTGGTGATCGCTTTCTGGGGACGCATCCTCCCAACGCTCAAAGATATTATGCCGTTCAAGCCACAATGGCCCAGATCGGCGGTTGACTAGTTTGAAATCCAGATCTTTGTAGAACCGCAATCGCCGGTTCAACCGCAGTTTTGAGCCGTTCAATACATTTGAGAGTGGGCGGGAAATTGACATTCTCTGCATCCGCACGGGCTCCATACTGGCATTGTAAAAGCAGACGTTCAAAAAGTCTGATGGTCATTCGCATTGCCGGGTTGCGGGCCAATGTCAGGGACGCGGACAGAGCGCCAATTCGCTGCGGTTACGCAAGTGTCAGTTTTTGGCGCGACTGCCAAAAACGGTCGTTTCGGCCGCTAGCGTACGCTCCGCCATAACGCGAGCACGCGTCCGATGCGAAGATAACCAAATCGTCAAGAAAGCGACTTGACCAAAAGCACCCAGTTTTCTGTTTCGGTGTCCCAGCCATCTTTGGCGCAAGGCGCTTTCGCCAATTCCGAATATCCCTTTCGCTCGTAGAGCCGTCTCGCGCCCAAGTTTTCATCGGCAACAATGACGCTCATTCGTTTATATCCTTCAGCGCGGGCTATTTCATCTGCGAGATCAAGAAGCTTCGAACCAAGGCCTTGCCCACGGTTCTCCGGGTAGCATGCCAAAACATTGACGTACCGACTCTCTAGCGCTTGGTTTTCCAGCTCTTGCAAGGGGCGGAACAATGCAGGGAAGCTATCCCCAATTTCCTCTGGCTCAGCTCCGATCCCGTATCCTGTCAAGCCGGCAACCACCCCGTTGCCAAAGTCAAAAACCACCACTTGCCCCTCTCGCGCTTTTTCAGCCTGGCGCGCTCTACCAACGGCCCAAGGGTCTTCGCCATCCTGTGCCAGCCCAGTCCAGACATGGAGCGGCAGCCCTTCTCCGGCGAAGTTCACCAAGTCTGCAAGCGCGTGAGCATCTGCTTCAGTAGCCAATCTCAAAGGCCTTTTAAGTGGTATCATTTCGCCCTCCACAAGAACTCAAAGTGTCATTGGCATTTTATGCCAGGCCATCCCACCGTGGTCAGAGGCAGATGGTTTTTCATAGCGATATCCGAATTTTGTGTAGAGCGGCATGTGACGTTCATTTTCCATCCGTCGCATCCGTCCGACGAACTCGTCCGTCGGCGCCCGCGAATGGCCCATACCTTGCTCTGCTGGATCCACCACTGCGGACATGATTACGACATTTGGTGCATCGGGGTCATGGCCGATGAGTTCTTTAATTTCCTCGCCGGACATCTCGGCCTCTTGCGCGCACCTGCAATTTATGAAGCCGACAACCCTCCCGCCCACTTCAAGGATCAGAAAAATCTCGGGGTAGGTCTCGATCCGTATGGAGATTTTGGCGTGGGTCGCGGTTTCATCTCCTTCGTAGGCAGAGGGCTCGATCTCAAAACAGCGATCTGAATCGGCAGGCTATGCATTTCTAAAAGAACTCATACAGGTCCCCCCTTCGTCAGGAACAGCTTAGCGGGCGATTTCTGGATCGTCGCGCGCGCAACGGATCGCGTTCGCTGCGTGAAGATAACCTCCTGCCAAAACCCGCGTGTCAAAAACGGTCGTTTTTGGCCGCACTGCGAAAAGCAGACGTTGGTGCGCAATGCAGCAAGAAGCACTCAGGGCTGCTTCAGCAAAACACGCACCGCAGAGGAAGCTAAATTGGAGCGCACTGCGGTCATTAGATCCGAAAGTACCAACGGCAACTTTGTTGCGCACCTCGGGAATTTTAAAGCACGGTGATGTCGGTCTGCTTTGGGCAACCAGTTCATGCAGCCCAAATCATTAGATTTCCACGCTTTCAGAGATCGCCAAAGCGTCTTCGATCTCGACTAGGCCTGCCCGGCGCGACTGCTTACCACGGCCTGATGGAGGCGCTTGGCGCGCCCAAGCAAGGCGACACCGTGCTGATCTCCGGTGCCGCCGGTTCTGTCGGTTCACTGGTTGGTCAAATCGCAAAGGCCGAAGGCATGCGAGTGATTGGCATAACTGGTTCGGATGAAAAGCGCAGCTGGCTGCTGGACGACCTCGGCTTTGACGCCGTGGTCAACTACAAGACCGAGAATGTCGCAGAAAAAATCGCGGAGTACACGCCGGATGGCGTCGACCTGTACTTTGAAAATGTAGGCGGCGAGATGCTGAAGACGGCGCTCGACAACATCAACCAGGACGGCAAGATCGTTCTTTGCGGGCTGATTTCCACTTATAACGACACCGGCGAGTCCGTCGGACCGGACTTGATCCGGGTCATAAAGAAGCGGGTGACGATCAAGGGCTTCGTTATCATCGATCAGATGCACCGTTTGGGCGAGATCTTCGAAAAACTGGGCGACTACCTAGGCTCCAGACTCATTGATTTACAGCCAGAACAAGATGTAGCCGCGAGTGCGATTGCTGATAGGAAGACCTTTGGGCATCTGTCATATCGGGTGGCAACCCGCCGCCAATCCTTCAAGCGCCCGAACATGATCTCGATGCGGTTACGGCGTTTATAGCGCCGCTTGTCGTACCGGACGAGTTTGTCGCGTGATTTTCGACCAGGGATGCAAGGCCTTATTCCCTTGTCTATCAGAGCTTCGCGGAACCAGTCCGCATCATAACCGCGATCACCCAGCAACCAATCAGCCGATGGCAGACTGTTCACCAGTGCCCTGGCTCCCGTATAATCGCTGGCCTGCCCAGCGGATATGAAGAAGCGGATGGGGCGTCCGAGGCTGTCAGTAATTGCATGCAGTTTCGTGTTCATACCGCCCTTGGTGCGTCTGATCAGTCTGCCGCGCCCCCCTTTTTCAACCGCAGGCTGGAGGCCGTGCGGTGCGCTTTGAGGTATGTTGCGTCAATCATGATCGTCTTGTGATCCGTGCCTTCAGCAGCCAGCCCGTTCATGATCCGAGCGAATACACCCATATCGCTCCATCGTTTCCAACGATTGTAGAGCGTCTTTGGCGGCCCATATTCGCGAGGCGCATCCGACCAACGTAACCCATTGCGGTTGATGAAAATAATCCCGCTCAGTACACGTCGATCATCAACCCTCGGCTTGCCGTGGCTCTTCGGAAAGTAAGGCCGAAGCCGCGACATCTGTTCGTCGGTCAACCAGAATAAATTGCTCATGATACACCCCTGAAACTCAGGGGCTTGAATCACGCAGCCGAGATGGCGGCAACCAAATTAATGGGTCCAGAACCTAAGATTGAAGCTTAAGTGCCGATTGGTGGGGTAATGTAAATTCAGCTGGTCTTCTAATTTGCACTGGCAGCGAAGGGCAGGTTCGACGGGCTGCGACGCGGCATTGCCAACCGAGGGCCAATGGTAGGTTCGGGTCGTCCTCATCCAAGCGTGACGGAGCAGAGGGCGCGATGCTGCATTTACTCCGAAGTCGGCAGTGAGCTCAAAGGTGAAATCGCTCCCACTATGCGAAGATGCTGTCTAGCTCGTTCGAAGCAATCAGGTTCGCATACTTTTGCTGCATATCGAAAAGATTGGCTTCGTGCGGACCAGAGGCCCGGTCTCCAACACAATCAGAGATCACGGTGGGCCGAAAGTTCGCGCTTATAGCATCGACCACAGTTGCGCGAACGCATCCACTCGTGGTCGCGCCGACGATGGCAACCGCGTCAACATTCTGGTTACGCAGTAGCGAGCCAAGGTTGGTGTCAAAGAACGCAGAGGGTTGCGTCTTACGAATGACAATTTCACTATCAACTGGTTTCAAGATGTCGATTACTTGGCTTGCTGGGTTGGATTCCGTCAGTTCGCGCAGCCTTGGTGCCTTTTCACACCAGACGCCTGCATCAAATCCATCATCAGCATACACGATACGGGAGAATACAATCGGGAGTTTTCGTGCCCGAAATGCCTTGAGAACAGGCATTGTGGTTTGAGCGGCTTCAAGGGTGTTCCCGCCACCGAAGATTTCCGGATCAATAAAGCCGTTCACAAAGTCGACTACTATTAGTGCCGTTTTTTTCCCCTTGCCGATCAATCCACCCATTTGCTGTTTGCTATATATGTCTGTTTCGTTCATCGAAGCCTCCTAATGCGAAAGCCTACTCTTGATGGGAAAACAAATCTATTAGCGTCCGCTTTGTCGCGCATAACGCCCGTTCACGCCAAGTAGAGCGAATGACTGCTCAGAGCCCAAAGCAGCCATTAACATCAATGCAGAAATACAGATGTCAGCAAAAAGAAGATGCTATGGTGATGATTGAGATAATGGACCCAACAATAGAGGGTGTGGAGTTTTAAGGGAGGCGAACCGCAGCGATGAGGAAGCTATTTCTTGCAGCTATTGTAGCCATCGCGCTCGGAGTTGTAATTTACTCAGCGCTGCCTACCCAGCAGCCAGAAGGTTCCTTTCCAAGTGACGCTAGGGGGCCTGATTTCGCATCACTGTTGGCAAACATCTCTGATGATGAAGGCTTCGAACAGCCATCCTCGGATTGGAAACTGGAACTGCCCGAGGATCATGGTGCCCATGTTAATTCACGCACTGAGACCTGGCAGCTACTAACTCATTTAAGCGATGAAGATGGTAACGAACTTGGTTTCCAGTTCTTGTTCTTACGCATTGGAATTGCACCTCCAACAGCACCACCGCAGGATTCAATTTGGGACGTCAGACAGCTTGAACGGGTGCACGTCGCACTTCTCGGCGCAAACTCGGCGAAAGTCGCGCATGAGGAACGGTTCGGAAGGGGTATACCCAGACTTTCGGGTTTCGATTGGGATGCTGCGGAGCTTCGAATGGATAATTGGTTTCTCAGTTTTGGAGATGACGGAACACAGGCGACGCTCAAGCTTTATGTAACCATTAACGACAATGCTGTTGTGGAGCTTGAAATGCGACCAGTGAAACAGGCTGTTGCCTTGGAACCGGATGGCGCAGACGCACCTTTCGTGGGTTATTCGATGACGCGTCTGACCGTTGATGGAGGCGTTGATCAAGGACAGGGAAAAAAAAGGGTCACAGGAACAGCATGGTACGATCATTTATGGGGTGAGCTTCCGGTGCCAGGTGCAGGACCGGTCGCATGGGACCGCTTGCAGCTTCAACTCGAGGATGGAGCCGAGATCTCGGCAGTGCGCTCACGGAGGATCGACGGAAGAGGAGCAACGACCGTTAACGGCGCTATTTTTGAACCCAATGGCGAAATCATTTCCTTGGACGAGGAGACCATTAAAATGACTGCTTCCAGAACTTGGCTATCTACCTCAACCGGGGTCGAATATCCAATTGAATGGCAGCTTAAAGGTCCCGATCTGGACATAACGATTGAACCCTTGTTTGACGGCCAGGTTCTTGATTTTTCCGTGCCACTCTGGAGCGGTATCGTGCGGGTGAATGGAAGGCGAGCCGAAGCACCAGTATCCGGACTTGGAACGCTGCAATTGACAGGATATGAACCGTGATTAGACGAGGAGTGGTTATCGGCGGCGTCGCCGTCTTGTTGGGCGCTTTCGCCACCGCAGCGATCTGGGTCTTCGCACCGCTCGGCGATCGTGAAGCAGCCTTTGACCCTAGCCAGTTCCGCTCCCCAGCAGGACCAGTTCCGCCCTCTGAGCAGCGCCCCGGCGACGCCGATGCAGGCCGTTTCGCTCTTCTGAATGCTCCCTACGTCAGCTGTGGAATTCCGTATAACGCTTATCGCCGCCTAAACCCCGAAACTGCCGAAAACGAACGTCTTTCTTCGCGTGAGGGTCGGAACGCTGAACTGCCTTACGCGCTCACCTCGCACGTGAACGAGGATGGGGTCGAGGTCATCTCAAATAATTGCCTGACGTGCCATGCTGGACGCCTCAATGATGAGATCATCATCGGTCTGGGAAACGAATTTGGAGACTTCACGCGCGATCCGAGCAGGCTGGTTCTCCAAACAGGAAATTACGTTAGTGGAGCTGCCGAAACAAAAGCCTGGGAGCACTGGGCTGATCGCATCGACGGCATTGCGCCCTACGTCCAAACAAAAACGATTGGTGTGAACCCGGCGACCAATCTGACCTGGGCCCTCATGTCCAGGCTCGATCCTGAAACGCTGAAGTGGTCAGAGACACCGCTTATTGACCCGCCACCGCATGACCCGCTGCCGATCAGTGTTCCGCCCTGGTGGGGGATGAGCAAGAAGAACGCGATGTTCTATACGACAATTGGTCGGGGTGACCACGCGCGCTTCATGCTCCTGGCGTCAATGCTGTGCATCGATGGCACTGAAGATGTTGCCGACATCGTCGCATATGCGCCTGACATTCGTGCCTTCATCGCATCATTGACGGCCCCAACCTTCCCTTATCCTGTCGATGCAGAGCTGGCAGCTGACGGGGAGGGCATCTATCTTCGTGAGTGCAGCGTTTGCCACGGCACATACGGGGCAAATGAGACCTTTCCAAATCGCGTCTACCCTGTTTCCGAAATTGGAACTGACCCCGCATATGCAACTGAGGCGACGGATGGATCGCGTGACCGGTTCTACGCATGGGTGGCGCGCTCGCCTTACGGAGACACCGAAAGCGCCAATCCTGCGCCCGGTTATATCGCACCGCCTCTTGATGGGATTTGGGCCACGGCACCTTATCTG
This sequence comes from Ruegeria sp. SCP11, assembly GCF_040329455.1. Taxonomy (NCBI): domain Bacteria; kingdom Pseudomonadati; phylum Pseudomonadota; class Alphaproteobacteria; order Rhodobacterales; family Roseobacteraceae; genus Ruegeria; species Ruegeria sp. SCP11. Next base: position 55,505 of record NZ_JBDZYG010000015.1, read on the forward strand.
CATAACGGTTCGGTCCCGAATTTGGAGGCGTTACTCCTCAGTAACTTACGACCGAAGTACTGGCGGCACCTGTTCGAACCACGAATTTATGACCCTAAGACGATGGGCTGGCGTTTTGAATCTTTGTTGGCCGGGCAAGAAAGTGAAGCGAACCCAGAGAGGCGAAGGCTGATCTATGACACCACGTTAAGAGGCTACGGGAATCAGGGCCACACCTACAGTGACGAATTAAGCGATAAAGAACGGTCTGCCCTGCTTGAATACCTAAAGACTATTTAGGGTAACTCAATTGTTTTTGGTGCAGTAGCTCGGGAGGTCCAAGCTGCGGGGAGTGAAAGACGGGACTTGCTCGACTGTCCGCTTCGTCCGCAGAGCCGCTGATCACGGCTCCAAAACATTGCATCTTTGATTTAAGGTCCGCTTCACTGTGCATTGCCGCCGTCGCTGGGGCCCAGTGCTGCAAAGGCAGCGAAGGTCTGCTTGGTGGCCAAGTGAGTTCCGCGAGACCTCAATCTCACGCATGGTGCGAACGGCAGCAACGCGGGCTGCAATCGCAGCATTTCAAAACAGCGCTCAATGGCAGCTTTGGGACGTTCTGTACACTTAAGTGCGGCGGGGAGGGATCGTTCTGTGCAATTGCCGAACGCCGAACTGATATAATCAAAAGCGGACATTAAACGCTCAGTTTTGAACAAGATTGAGGATGCGTCGAAACACCAGAATGCTCCTCGTCCCTTGCAGGCGAGTTTTGGGCTGCTTTAAGCCAATAAGAGGCAGTGAATCCCTTGACCGATGCTAAAGTGGCGTTCTTCATTGAAAAAACGCAAACTAGTTACTTTGGCAAAAACAGCCGGGTGTTCTACACTTCAAGAAAGCAAGGAGACGCATGCTGGTGGGGCGAAGACAAAGGTTCTGGCAGAGCAGCAAGCGAAACGATCAATATGTCCGATATCGCGATCTGGCTTGAGAAACATGGTTTGTCCAAATATGCCGAGGCCTTCGCTGAGCACGAAATCGAACTTGGTGATCTTACTGAGCTAACTGACGAAGACCTTGTAACACTAGGCCTTCCTCTCGGCCCAAGACGACGTTTTATGAAAGCTGTTCGAGCCAATGCAGAGGGGGCACGTCGCCCGCAAAACACTGCACTAGGTCCTGCGATTGTAGCAGAGCGGCGGCAACTTACTGTCATGTTTATTGATTTGGTTGGGTCGACCGCAATTTCACAGAGTGTCGACCCTGAAGATCTGGCAGAAGTCCTTCGGCTTTTCAAAGAAACATGTGCAGCGTCTGTTGCAGCTTTTGATGGCCACATTGCAAGCTACTATGGCGACGGGATTATGGTCTTTTTCGGGTTTCCCCATGCCCATGAAGATGACCCTGAGCGTGCCGTTCGCGCGGGCTTGCGCATCATCCAGGAAACACCAGATATCCGAACCCATGCGAAGCTTATTGTCCGAATAGGGATTGCGACAGGATTGGTTGTTGTCGGCGATTTGCGCGGCGAAAAAATGTTTGAGGATGGAACGGCGATGGGTGAGACGCCAAATCTTGCCGCGCGTCTTCAGGCAATGGCAGATCCGGGCACACTGATCGTTTCTCCCAGCACTCATCAGTTGGCAGGTGACGCTTTCGAGTATGTTTTGCGCGGCGCATTCAAGCTTAAGGGGTTTGCTAAGGAAGTTGAGGCTTGGCAAGTAACTGGAGAACGAGAAACTGTCAGCCGCTTCCTGACAATGGATGACGTACTGCTTAAGCCTTTGGTCGGTCGTGCGTCTGAATACGAGACCCTGAATGACAAATGGAAACTGGCTAGTGCTGGTCAAGGGCAGGTCGTGCTGGTTTCGGGCGAGCCGGGAATTGGCAAGTCTCGCCTGGTGGAGGAATTGCGCCAGAATGTTTCGGGAGCGTCGCGCGCTCAAATTCGGTGCCAGTGTTCTCCTTACCATTATGCGAGTGCGTTTTACCCTGTCATTCGTCAATTCGAGACTGCCGCAGATCTTCGTTCCGACGATTCAAACGTCATAAAACTCAAAAAAATCTCATCGTTTCTAGGTGATCGATCCAACAATACACTGAAGTTGGCAGCCTCTCTTCTATCCGTTCCATTCGAGGATCAATTGGGGCAATTGGAACTGACGCCGCAGCAAGTCATGGATCAGACGCTGGGAATGTTGTTGGATAATCTGGTTTCCGAAGCGGAAAGGAAACCAGTGCTGCTATTATTTGAAGACTCGCACTGGGTTGATCCAACGACCAAGTTGCTGCTGGACCTGATCGTGGAACGGGTTCGAGACCTCCCTGTGCTTGTTGTGGTGACCTTCCGGCCCGAGTTTGACCCAGAATGGGCGCTGCAACCGAACTTGGCGAAAATTGTTTTGAAGCAACTGGATTTCGAACAGGTAAAAAGCATTGTGAACGAAGTTGCCGAAGGCCAGTCGATTTCTGACGAGATGTATGAATTGGTCGCGGCGAGATCTGATGGTGTGCCGCTATACGTCGAAGAGGTAACGAAAGATCTCCTTGAATCAGGAGTTTTGACAGAAGACCGGGACACTCGCGCAACCGGTGGGTCTTCTCTGGCGAATCCGGTTCCCAGCACATTGCATGATGCGCTGATGGCGCGACTTGACCGACTGAGTTCTGCCAAGGAGGTGGCTCAGATCGGAGCAGTAATTGGACCACAGTTTTCCTATCCGTTGATCGCTGAAGTATCCCGCTTCAGTGATAAGGCGTTGCGTGCGAGTTTGGGGCTTCTGGTGGATGCAGGCATCGTCACAACGTCCGCAGCAGAAGATTTGGAGACCTTCAGTTATCGTCACGCCCTAATTCGTGACACAGCCTACAACAGTCTGTTGAAGAGCGAGCGTCGCGTCTTGCATGCTCGGGTCGCGCAGTCATTAAATCGAACAGAAACTCGCATTGGTGACGCCGCCCCGGAAATTCTGGCTCACCACTATACGATGGCAGGGATGGGTGAAGAGGCAATAGATTGCCGATATCTCGCCGGCCAACGCGCAATTAAGCGTTCAGCAAATATTGAGGCGAATACGCAGCTTTCCCTGGCAATCGAGCAGTTGAGCGAGCAGGGGCAGAGTAGCGAACGTGATCGAAAAGAAATCGAAATACAGGTTCTTAGGGCGGGGGTTCTAAGGTCTACGGCTGGTATAGCCGCTGATGAAACCGGTTCGGTCTACGCCCGAATACGAGACCTGTGTGAACGTGTTAAAGAGACAGAGCATTTGTTCCCAGTTTTGAATGGGTTGTATTCCTTTCATTTAGTGCGCGCTGAATATGATTTGGCGAGGAATGTCGCCGGAAAATTGCTGAAGTTGGCAAGCGAGACCGGAGAGACGCAGCATCAGATGGTGGCACACCGTGCTATGGGCGCAGTTCTGTTCCATATTGGGGAACTGGGTCCAGCGTACGAGCATTTGAACAATGCACTAGAACTCTACAACCGGGAACGGGATGAGCACCTGGCATACATTTACGGGTCAGACCATGCGGCGATCACGTCCTGCTTTTTGAGTTTGGCTATTTGGATGCGCGGCGACCCAGACAGAGCACTGGAGCTCCAAAAGCAAGCGGTGGCTGCGGCACGTGAGCTTGAGCATGCTCATAGCATCGCACAAGCCCTTACTTACCTGTGCATGCTTCATCTTCTGCGCCGTGAACCCGAAGGAGTACTTGAGGTGGTGGAGCAACTCGAGGAACTGGCTGCAAAGCACTCCTTCACATTCATGTCAGTGACTGCAGCCCTCTGGCGAAGCTGGGTGGAAGCCTTTGTGTCACCCAACCAAACCACGATCCGTGCACTACATAGTGCGGCAGAAGCTTGGTGGGCCAGCGGAGCGGGGAACTACAAGCCTTTCTTTTTAGCACTGATTGCTGAACTCACACTTAAAACAGGTGATCGGGAAGGTGCTTTGGACTTGTTAGCCGAAGCGCGCGAAAACCAAGGCCTGACGAATGAGGGGTGGGCCCAAGCTGAGACGGACAGGGTCTATGCACTCGCCATGTCGGAGAATGGACCTGCCGAAGCAGAGTTTCGTGATGCAATTGAAACTGCGCGACGACAGCAGGCCAGGATGTTCGAACTTCGAACTGCGGTAGATCAAGTAAGGCAGTGCAAAAGAAATGAACACATACACAATGTAACCTCCGATCTACGTGCTGCTTTTGAGGCGGTCATAGGCGGGGAGCATACAATCGACGTGAGTGATGCCTTTGAACTACTTGATGAGACCACCGTCGGCTAGTCATCAAGTAAATGAAGGTGGGAGGGAGCCGATGAAGACATGGACAACCGCGATTTGGGTTTGTTGTACGCTTGTTCTTGTCGCTTGCGCTCCTAAAACTCGCACATACGAAAAGACGGTTACGGCTTCGCTGCCAGCGAGTTCCAGCACCGCCCTTGGCCAAGCCGCCAATCGTCTCGGAGACCCCAAAGATGGCCGGTCGGGCGTCAAGCTAATCAGTGATGGCGAAGAAGCCCTTGTCTCAAGGCTTCTGATGGCTGCTGCGGCCGAGCGCACGATTGACGCGCAATACTACCTTCTGCACAACGACCCCACGGGTCATCTTTTTGCAGCCAGTCTTTTGCGGGCGGCAGATAGGGGTGTTCGTGTGCGGCTGCTGTTGGATGACATGGATACATCCAGTTATGACGCGATGACAGCCGCCTTGGATGATCACGAAAACATCGAAATCCGCTTGTTCAATCCGTTTTGGCGGAATCAAAGCCTGCTCATTGCGGGGCTGACAGACTTCAAACGCATCAATCGTAGAATGCACAACAAGTCCATGACGGCGGACAATATGTTCACGATTGTAGGTGGACGGAATATCGGGGCCGAGTATTTCCTGGCGCGGGAAGAAATGAACTATGCCGATCTAGATGTTCTGGCCGTGGGCCCCGTTGTAAATGAAGTGTCGCGTAGCTTTGACGCCTATTGGAACAGCGAGTTTGCTGTTCCTGCCCGAGTGGTTGTTGGGGAGCCGGAAACATTTAGCCTGAGTGACGCCCGAGACAGGCTCGACGATCTGGTGGAAGAGGCAAAGCTAACCCAATACGGTGAGGCATTAAGAAAATCCGCCGAGGAGAACTTTGCGCACGGCGCACTTTCACTGGATTGGGTGCCGGCGAAACTCTATGCTGACCCGCCTTCCAAAGCCGCAGGGCTTGAGAATTCAGACCAAATTCTTGCATCGCAGTTGCTTCCATACTTCGAAAATGCCGATAGTGAGGTGAATATCGTTTCGGCCTATTTTGTGCCGCGAAACAACGGCGTGAAATGGATGGCCGAACTTGAAAGTCGCGGCGTCGACGTCAAGATCGTCACCAACTCACTCGCGTCGAATGACGTCGCACCGGTTTACGCTCACTATGCCAAAAAGCGCAGGGCATTGCTGCGTGGCGGAGTTGAACTTTATGAACTGCGACCTGACGCCTATCAAGTTCAACGCCGTGGTATTAACTGGGCTCAGTCCCGCTCCGGCCTGCATTCCAAGGCATTCGCCGTTGATGACCGGTATCTGTTTGTTGGGTCGTTCAATTGGGACCCACGTTCCGTTAACATCAATACCGAAATGGGCATACTAATCGACTCGCCGAGGCTGACCATTCAAACCATGGGTGCTTTGGACGAGGCGTTACCAGCGTACACCTATCACGTTACATTAGAGCGCGCGGGTCAGCTCAAATGGAGGACGCGGGGCGAAGATGGCACAGTCCTCGAATATGACACCGAACCGACCGGTTCGGCTTGGGACCACATAGTTGCCGGTTTTCTGAGTATTCTACCAATCGGTTCTCAGCTTTAGTGTCGCTGCGACGGGCTGGTAGGACTTATCGATTTGGAATTGGCTGATCCGGGCCGACGGGCAAAAGGGGGTTTTACCGTGAGATATTATAAACTTTACGCCGACGCAGCCGGTGAAAGCCATTGGGAAGATGTCGAGGTCCAAGTTGAAGAGCGGAGTTTCGCTCCGCCCGCTCAGGCAATCGAAATTTCAGAACCGGAACCTGTAAAGCGCACCATGTTTTTAAGGCTTCGGTCAGGTTGGAATGAACCAATCCATCCCACTCCAGTGGCCCAAAAGTTGGTTTGCCTTGCGGGCAAAATCCTAGTGACTGCGAGTGATGGTGATCATCGTGAAATAGGTCCAGGCGACGTTTGGCATATGCAAGATACGTCCGGAAAAGGGCATCACACTATGGTCACGGGTGACCAGGATTTTGAAGCGCTCATAGTACAGTATGAGTGAAGTCAGGAGTTTGTTTGATGTAGCTTCATGCAATCAAACTTAGCTGGGGCGGATGCAGAAACCAGCAAAAAATAAACGTTGCGTAACCATGGCTTTCATTTGGAAACGCAACCCCAGAAGTACAGACATCAACGGAACGTAACTTTTTGGGAAAGTTGGTTAGAGGTTTACGCAAACGAAAAGTGAGATTTCCGGCAACAGTCAAGGCCGACCATGCACGTGTCCACCATCTTGCCTGTACGATCTGTGATAGACTGCTTTCGAGGACAATCTGGCAGGAGATTTTCCGTTGCTACCGAAATCACTCCGACTCGCAGTCACCATAATGACAATTACGGTCTCAGTGGGCTCTCTGCCCGACCGTGTCGACGCGCTATCATCGGATATCCCCCCGTGGCTGCAAAAGCACGTTGGCACGAACGACGGTCAAATCGCACCGATAGTTCTGAAAAGGGCACGTGCGCTTTATCAGGAAAAAGTGCGGCAAGGCAAAGTCAGAAACCCGTGCTATCTCGCGAAGGACGCAACCCGCCCCAGTACTGCTCGCAACGGTAATCCGGGGCGGAGATTTTACGTCATCTGCGAGTCACAGAGGTCTTTCCGGGCTGTCTCGTCCGGCTACGGCAATGGCCGAAAACTGCAACGCGCTAATTTCTCGAACGGTCGGCAATGCGCAAAGAACTTCAGCAACGCGGAGGGATCGAAATTGACCGCAGGCGGGTCTTATGTGACAGCCGAAACGCGGACCTCTTTCAAAGGCTACTACAACCATTCTGGCAAGACTAAACCGTTCTACCGGACGTTCCTTTTGTTTGATGGTGAAGGTGAAACAAGCAACGCTCGGGAACGGGCCATCGGCGGCCATCCCGCCGTGTTCCTGAAGTGGCAATGCCGGTTCAAAAATCCTCAAAGCACTCATGCCGACAATGACGGTTATGTCCCGTACGGAAAGCTTGTGAACTACACCGGCGGTCGCAGCAACGGATGCACAACGTGGTCGCAATCCGCCTCGAAACAGATATTGGCGCTAGTGGAGGGGAACCCCACGACCCTCTACATCTATCCTGAATCCAGAGATATCAACGCTGTCGCAAAGGCGGTGAAAAAGGGAAAGTCTCTGTCGCGCGCGGGCCTCTACTGGAACGCCGCGTGTCTGCAAGCAATCGGTGCCCCTAAATTCTGGCCAAAGCAAAGCCTGCAACCAGTCATCAATCAATGGAGGGCCTCTTTGCCCAAACAGCCGCCACTGGAGTTGCCGATTTGCAAATAGCGGAGGCGATGTAAAACGATTGCTGGAGTTGTTCTGATGAGAACGACAACGAAACCCTTACAGGGGAAGAATAGAGAACTTTCCAGCGCGCTGTAGCGAAATACGGCTTTGTTGCGATCTACCGTCGTAGACCGACCCTTGTTGAGTTTTGTCAAAGGAACTTGGCTTGAGACAGACTGGTCGCTGAACAACGAGCAGAAAATTCACTACCGTCCATTCTCCCATCTACAATCATTTCAAACAGGAAAGATCGCTCGCCAGTCGAAACACCGTCAAGCTGTCACTCTCCGCGGATTTTGCCGACTCGCGCGAATTTGGCGGTGCACAGAGGGCAGCATCACTGGCTCTAGCTGATGCTGTTTAGACCTTATCTGGCAACAACCAGAAAAGGTCGGATCAGTATGCCCAACTCAAACTTCGCGACTTGGTAGCCGGATGTTGGGCATCACTTTCTTGTTTTTAAATGTGTAAGGCGTGACCGAGCGCCCTCAAGCAGGCCTCTTGCAGGCCTTCGGAATGGGTCGGGTGGGCGTGAACAGTCGAACCTATGTCTTCCAGACAGGAGCCCATCTCGATAGCAAGCGAAAAGGCGGCGGACATCTCTGATAACCCAGTACCGACGGCCTGAATGCCTACAACTGCATGGTCACTTTCCCGCCAGACAACGCGGATGAAACCCTCTTCGCGCTCGGTGGTCATTGCTCGTCCGTTTGCAGACAACGGGAATTCGGTGGATTTGGTGCCTTGAATTTCATCGGGCAGAGCGCCGCAGGTCACGATTTCAGGATCAGTGAAACACACTGCTGGAATGGCGCGTTTGTCCCACTCGACCGAGTGGCCCGCGACGTGTTCCGCCACCATTTCGCCTTGAGCCATGGCACGATGCGCCAGCATCGGTTCGCCGGTCACGTCGCCAATGGCGTAGATACCGCGCATGGAGGACTGGCAATACTTGTCGATCCGGATGAAGGGTCCGTCTTGGGTCAGTGCCAGTTCCTCGATCCCGATCCCGACTGTTCGGGGACGGCGACCGACGGTAACCAGTATTTTTTCAGCAGCAACGTCCCCCTGATCGGTTTTCAGCATGCCATTATCAAAGCCTTGCGCGCGCGTGCCGGTCATCACCGAAACCCCAAGTGCATCTAGCCGTCTGGCAACGGGGCGGGTCAGCGCTTTGTCGTAAAGGGGCAGAATAGCGTCCTCGGCCTCGACCAATGTGACACGGGTACCAAGCTTGGCAAACACCGTGCCCAGTTCCAGACCGATATAGCCGGCGCCGACCACTGCGAGGCTATCGGGGATGTCCGTCAGGCTCAGGGTCTCGGTCGAGGACAAGATCGGACCGCCAAAGGGCAGGGATGGTAATTCGACAGGAGCGGAGCCGGAAGCGATAACGATATGTTCGGCGCGGATGGTGCGCGTTTCGCCGTTATGTTTCACTTCGACGGTCTTGCCGTCAACAAATCGCGCTTGTCCGCTGACAAACCGCGCTCCGGCTTTCTTCATCAACCCGGTTACACCCGAATTGAGACGATTTACGATACCATCCTTCCAAGCGATCGTCTTGGATATGTCGATGATGGGATTGCTGGTTGAGATTCCCAGTGGGCCATCTGATACGGTAGAGACCTTGTGAAATTCATCGGCAGCGTGAATCAAGGCCTTTGATGGAATACAGCCCACGTTTAGGCACGTTCCTCCGGGTTTACCTTCGTCCACCACAACGGTGTCGATACCCAACTGACCGGCACGAATGGCGCAGACATAGCCGCCTGGCCCGGCACCGATGATCAGCAGTTTACAAACGATATCTGACATTCAGCCCTCGACAAACAACATAGCCGGCGTTTCCAGCAGGGTTTTCAGTTTCTGCACAAAGACCGCCGCGTCCCAGCCATCGACGACCCGGTGATCGAAGGAACACGACAGGTTCATCATCTTGCGCGGTTGGAATTGCTGCCCGTCCCAAACTGGCCGGATCTGCATTTTATTGACACCGACAATGGCCACTTCGGGGTGGTTGATGATCGGTGTGGTAACAAGTGCGCCAAGCGGGCCCAACGAAGTGATGGTGATGGTGCCACCGGTCAAGTCTTCGCGTTTGATTGAACCGTCGCGGGCGGCCTCAGCCAACCGAGCAACCTCAGAAGCGTTGTCCCAAAGACTGCCGGCCTCGGCATGATGCACCACCGGAACGTTCAGCCCCTGTGGCGTCTGCGTGGCGATGCCCACATGCACGCCACCGTGATGATAGATCACGCCGGCCTCGTCATCGAACCGTGCGTTTAGACCGGGTTGTTCGCGGACCGCTTCGACAATGGCTCGGATAAGGAACGGCAGCAACGTCAGCTTGGCTCGCTCCCCGGCGTGCTTTTTGTTCAGTGCAGCGCGTAAGTCTTCCAGCGCCGACATCTCGACTTCCTCGACGATGGTGATGTGCGGAATCTGCCGCTTCGACAGTGCCATTTTTTCCGCGATCTTTCGGCGCATGCCGATCACGCGCACCTCTTCAACGCCAGTGTTCCGGCCTCGGGTTACGCCACCCTGCTGGATTCCACCCGAAGCGATCCAGTTGTCCAGATCGCCGTGACTTATCCGCCCAGCAGGTCCAGTGCCGGGGACTTGGCGCAGGTCGATCCCTTCTTCACGGGCGCGGGCGCGTACAGACGGAGCTGCTAGCGGTTTGGTTCCGTTCGTGCGGGAAACTGGTTTGGCGGCCGCAACGGGTTCCTCCGATTGCACAGGTTCAGGCGGTGGAGTCGTTTCTTTTTCAACGGGCTCCGATCGGGTTGGTGCAACTTCTGCCGGGGTCTCGGTCTCATTGCCTTCCCCTTCAACCTCGATGCGGATGAGAACCGAACCAATGGCCATCATCTGGCCGATCTCGCCGCCCAGTTCCAGCACCTTACCCGAGACCGAGGAGGGAACCTCGACCGCGGCCTTGTCGGTCATAACTGCGGCCAAAATGTCATCTTCGCGAACTAGGTCACCCGGTTTGACATGCCACTCGGTCAGTTCCGCCTCGGCGATACCTTCGCCGACATCTGGCAGACGGATTGCAAACACGCCCATGGATCAGTCCTCCATGACTTTTTTCAGTGCCTCGCCAACCCGTGCGGGGCCTGGGAAATACTCCCATTCCTGAGCGTGCGGGTAGGGGGTATCCCAGCCCGTGACACGGATAATCGGAGCTTCGAGGTGATAAAAACAGCTTTCCTGCACCAGCGACATCAACTCAGCACCAAAGCCAGAAGTGCGAGTCGCTTCGTGAACGATCACGCAGCGGCCTGTTTTTTTGACAGAAGAGGTGATCGCGTCCAGATCCAACGGCATCAGGGTGCGTAGGTCCAATACCTCGGCGTCTATTCCGGTTTCCTCTGCTGCGGCTTGGGCAACGTAAACCATTGTGCCATAAGCCAGCACCGTAACATCGGCGCCTTCCCGACGGATCGCGGCCTTGCCCAAGGGCACAATGTCATCCCCGTCAGGCACATCCCCCAGCGGGTGGTTCTTCCAGCTGACAAGCGGGTTTTCGTGATGCCCGTCGAAGGGGCCGTTATAGAGCCGCTTGGGTTCGAGAAAAATCACCGGATCGGGATCGGCGATGGACGCCAGCAGCAGGCCTTTGGCATCGCGCGGATTGGACGGCATTGCCACTTTCAGCCCTGAAACATGAGTAAACAGAGCCTCTGGGCTTTGACTGTGGGTCTGACCCCCGAAGATACCGCCGCCCGTAGGCATACGGATAACGATCGGGCAGGTGAAATCTCCATTCGACCGGTGCCGCAGACGCGCCGCCTCGGAAACGATCTGGTCATAGGCCGGATAGACGTAATCGGCGAACTGGATCTCGATCACAGGTTTCAAACCATAGGCCGCCATGCCGATCGCGGTGCCGACAATCCCGGCTTCATTGATCGGCGCGTCAAAACAGCGGGATGTTCCGTATTTCGCCTGCAAGCCAGCGGTGCAGCGGAACACTCCACCGAAATACCCGACATCTTCGCCATAGACGACGACACGTTTATCTGCTTCCATCGCGACGTCATGGGCTTCGCGAATGGCTTCGATCATGGTCATCTTGGCCATGGTCAGAACCCCGCTTCCTGGCGCTGCCGAATTAGATGCGGCGGCATTGTCTCGTAGACGCCTTCAAACATGTCCCGCGGCGAGGGTTGCTTGCCGGAGGCGAGCGTTCCCACGGCCTCAGCTGTTTTCTGGGCGGTTTTGACCTCGTCCAGAACCTCCGCCTCGGCCTGCAGATGGCGGTCCTCGCTCCATTCGCCCAGAACGATCAGGTGCTGCTTCAGCCGCTCGATCGGATCGCCTAGCGGCCATGCGGCAGCTTCACGTCGCGAGCGATAGGCCGAAGGATCGTCACTTGTCGAGTGCCCGCCAGCGCGATAGGTCACATGCTCGATCAGAGTGGGCCCAAGACCTAGGCGCGCGCGTTCGCAGGCCCATTTGGCCACAGCATGCACAGCCAGATAATCGTTTCCGTCGACCCGGATCGATGCAATGCCGAACCCGTGGCCACGCGCCGCAAAGGTGCCGACGCCCCCGCGTGCGATGCCCTGAAACGTGGAAATCGCCCATTGGTTGTTGACAATGTTAAGCACGACCGGTGCTTTGTAGGTTGAGGCAAAAACCATTGCCGCGTGGAAATCGCTTTCGGCGGTCGATCCGTCCCCGATCCAGCCTGCGGCGATCTTCGTGTCCCCGGAAATCGCCGACGCCATTGCCCAGCCGACGGATTGCACGAATTGCGTGCCAAGATTACCCGAGATCGAAAAGAACCCATGCTCCTGCGACGAATACATGATCGGCAATTGCCGTCCATGCAGTGGGTCTTCGGCGTTCGAGAAGATCTGGTTCATCATCGTGACCATCGGATAGTCACGTGCAATCAGCAGCCCCGCCTGCCGGTAGGTCGGGAAGTTCATGTCACCGGGGCGCATCGCGCGGGCAAAGGCGCAGGATACGGCCTCTTCGCCGAGGTGTTGCATGTAAAAGCTGGTTTTGCCCTGCCGCTGCGCGGTCAGCATGCGGGCGTCATAGGTGCGCAGAGTCAACATATGGCGCAGGCCCTGACGCAGCTCGTCGACACTCAACGCGCCGGCCCAATCGCCCACAGCAGCGCCTTCTTTGTTGAGAACACGCACGATGGAAAAGGCCATGTCGCGGATCGAATCCGGGTCTGCATCGACCGGAGGTCTCGGCACGGCCCCCGCCTGCGGAATTTCGAAATCCGAAAAGTCGGGAGTGTCGCCAGGGCGGCAACCCGGTTCAGGCACATTCAGCGAAAGAGGGTTCGTATCTTCTGTCATGCAGTCAACTCCCGCTGGTCGGCTTCGCCGCGTGCAAGGATATCACGAACGATCTCGTCAGCTACCTGTGTTGTGGATTTGCCCGTCTGGTTGGACAGATCCAAAATCTCCCGGATACGAGTTGCGACCTCATTCAGCCGTGCATCGCGGTAGGCTTTTCCCGCATGGTGAATTTCGCTGGCCACACTAATGATACCGCCCGCATTGACCACGTAATCGGGTAGATACCGGATGTCCCGCGCGCGCAGAATCTGTGCGACGCCATCGTCGGCCAGTTGGTTGTTCGCGGCACCGCAGATCAGCCTTGCGGAGATTTTTCCGGCGGTTTCTGACGTCAGGATGCCCCCAAGCGCACACGGGGCAAAAATGTCCATCGGCACGTCGATTACCTTATCAACAGCGCAAATTTCGGCGCCAAGTGTGGTACGAGCCCGGTCCAGCGCAGCTGCATTGATGTCGGACACGATCAGGGTCGCGCCGGCCTGGTGCAGCTTTTCAGCGAGCGACATGCCGACATGACCGAGGCCCTGAACGAGAACCCTGCGATCCGCCAAATCAGAGGTTCCAAATACCTCTTCGGCGCCGACTTTCAGACATTGGAACACACCTTCAGCCGTAAAGGGTGAAGGATCGCCGCTACCATGCTCTCCGTGATCCAACCCGACAGCATATTGGGTTTCCTCGGCGACTATGCGCATATCCTCAGGAGATATACCAACGTCCTCAGCCGTGTAGTATTCCCCGTTCAGGTCGTTCACCGCCCGCCCGAAGGAACGCAACAAGGGCTCGGTCTTGTCCCGCTGCGCATTGCCTATGATCACGGATTTGCCCCCGCCAAGTCCCAGCCCGGCAACTGCGTTCTTGGCTGTCATGCCTTTGGCGAGCCGCAGAACATCCGCTCGTGCTTCTTCGCGAGTGTCATAACTCCACATCCTGCATCCGCCCGCGGCCGGTCCACAAATCGTAGAATGGATGCAAATGTAAGCAGCCAGCCCGGTGTCAGGGTCTTCGGCAAAAACAAGACGTTCGTAGTCGGCTGGCGCTGGCTCTTCAGTGATGGTCAGGGTCATTCTATATCCCGGCGCGTAAATTTTTTTAAATTGCCTTAATAGTTTAATCTCTGGAGCGGAGTTCAAAAATCACTATCTGGCGAGTAATTTGATTAATAATAGCAAAAAATGCTATGAGAATCAAAAATGGTAGTGTTTTCGACTATGGATGAAGTCGATAGAGAGATTTTACGTGAACTTCAAAAAGACGGACGAATGCCTGTTGTGCAGCTTGCCGACAGGGTTGGACTGTCGGTAACGCCATGCAAACGCCGATTGGCTCGGTTGGAGGATAGTGGCCTGATTTCAGGCTATGCCGCTCAGATCGACCGAAAGGTCGCTGGATTCGGAATAACCGTATTTGTATCGGTTGAGCTGGAACGGCAGGACGCAGACAAGATTTCCGAGTTTCAGCGACAGGTGGCACTCTTCGAAGAAGTTGTGACCGGAACGTTGATGACGGGCGCGCAAGACTTTTTGCTTGAGGTCGCTGTTGGGAGCCTTGAGGAGTTCGAGACATTTCTGCAAACCAAACTCATGCGGCTGCCCGGGCTTCGAGTCGTTCGCTCGCGTTTTGCTTTGCGCAAATTCATTGACAGGGCGCGCATCCCATACTGACGGCCATCCCGCCTTTGCGACAGATTTAGAAGTCTCGTCAGAAGAAGAAATCATGAGTTGTGGCAAAGGGGGGCGGTTTAATGTCCGTGCACGACTAAAACCAACCCATTTAGGTATTTTCATACTGGTTCCAGGCGAGCCTTCTGCTGGCTATTCCTCGGGGGCATTAGGCTTGCCTTCCCATTTCGCTCGGCTCACTACTTCCTCCAGAGAATTGCGTTTAAAGGTGCTGGCGTCGCTTGGATGCGAATGCTGGTCAAACCGTGCGCAAAACACGATATTCGTGTGTAAACACAGCGCATTCGGACTGCTTTGTATTGACCACCAGAGTAATGCCGGCCTGATCCGCAAGATCCACTGCAAGGGCTGTCGGAGATGATGCTGCAATCAGAATCGGGCAGCCCAAAAAAGTGGTTTTCTGCACCAGTTCCAGCGACACGCGTGAGGTCATTACCACTGCCCTGTGGCCGGGTTGATGCCTGTTCGGATCAGGGCAACCAGCAGCTTGTCTAGTGCATTGTGGCGCCTGACATCTTCGCGCGCCATGACAATTCCGTGCTCGGGCAACAGAAAGCCAGCCGCATGGGTTGATCGCGTGCGATCATGCAATCGCTGATGATCACGTTGCAACTCGGGTACATGCGCCACTTCGTTAGCCCCGATCCGTAGTGATGTATCTGCGATAGGCGTAGGGAGCGCGCCACCTGTTCCAGACTATCAATGCCGCACAGCCCGCATCCCACTGGCCTCAATATCACGCGTCGCCGGGCCGCGACTTTTTCGGATGCCTGCTCATTCAACCAGACCCGCGCTTCAATACCCGTCTTGTGCGCGACCTGTTCATATTCCGCGATATCGTCAGCCTCTGAGATGAATGCTTCGGTCACCGCAAAACCCAAGTCAAAATCGTGAATGTCTTCCGGGGAGGTTATCTTCACCGCTGCCGTGGTGCCGTTAAACACCAGCGCAACTGGAACCTCCTGCGCCAGGTTCCAGCACACAGTCGCGCCGCCAGGGCGGCGGTTGGCCGGGACTATCCGCGATGCGAGATATTGAACTTCAGGGCTTTCCCGGAACGGTGCGGTCCTGTCGGACTTACTCCGGCGAGGGCATTATGACCCCGTTCCGTCAAAGAAAAGAACACGCTTTGAGACCGATTCTGCCGGTCATCAAGGGCGATCAGTCGATGGTTTTCCGCCAATGACACACACTCTCTCAACACCAGCACATGTGCAACGCCAATCCTGGCTGCAAAGCTGCGGGGGTCTTGGCCGATCAGTATAACCGCCGAACGGTGGTTCGGATCAGCGCGATCCGGATAGTAGTGCTCAGCCTGATGATCGGGACTTTGGCTTATAATCCCTACTACTACATTCTGTTTGGATTTGCGGTTCTGGGGCTGGCCTATGGTCAGGCCGGTGGGATTGTACCCAAGCGGTTCCCCAAAAAAGTACCGCTATTCTGACTCGGCCATGGCGACCAACCAGTCGTGAATCATCGGCGCAGCGTTTGCGCCGCTGGTCGGAATTGGCCTGACTGCGTTGGCGGGACTGTGGGCGGCGGGTTTATACCTGTTGTCCGGTGCTCCGGTGACGTTTGCAGCCCTTTTCCTGCTGGAAAAACGCGGGTCGGAAGAGGACGCGGAAAAGACCACTTGAAAAACGCTGTGTGCGGGTTGGGCCGCGCACTACTGAGGATGTTGTCAGAAGAACATAGGGCGAGACGGGTAGGTGGCTCAATAATTGGGGTGAGAATTTCCTTCGGCCATTCCGGCGAAGAGCATGCGTGTTGTGACATTTCAGGCGTATGCAAATTTGCAGAAGCTCGCCGGTATTCAGTCCTCTGCCTACAGCCACTTCAACCAAGATCGATTTCGCAGCGGCCGTGGCACATTAAAGCTGATCGGTCCACCGCTCTGATCGAGTGGCGGGATCTTTCGTATCTGCTAAACGACAACTCTAAGGGGCTACCTGAGACTGGTTCGAATTCGCATGACGGCACTCTGGTTAAGGCCGCCTTTCCAACCTCACTTTGGAGCTTCACCAAAGTAACCTCCAAAGAACGCTATCATTGCCAACAACACACCTAACAGTATTGCGATTACCCAAAGTGCACCGCTGCCTTTGGCATAATACCCTAACGACAGGAGGCCCACGACGAAGATTCCAACTAAAAAGAACAGTACCGTATTGTCCAATTTACGCTCCCCAAAGCAAACGCTGCTCGAGTTCTCAACCATTTTCCTCTCTTAGCTACCGGGCTGAACCAAAGACCAAATCAAGCGGCCTAGGATGTAGGGCGAATGCCGTTCAGCGTGGCAAATAATACTGGGACGAGGATCATTGTGAGCATCGTTCCCACGGTTAGACCGCCCATGATCGTAACGGCCAGGCCCACCCAGAACACGTCCGGCAGCAGTGGGATAACTCCTAGAACGGTCGTTGCAGCAGCCAGAACAACTGGACGAAGCCTTGAAGCACCGGCGTTCAATACAGCGTCGTAACCCGGCTGACCTTCAGCCAGGTTATCGTTGATCTGATCAATCAAAACGATCGCGTTTTTGATCATCATGCCCGCCAAACTCATGCCTCCAAGTAGAGCGACAAACCCAAATGGAGTGTTGGTGAGAAGTAAGCTTGGAACGATCCCTATGAGTACGAATGGCACTGTCAAGAAGATGGTCAGCGGTCTGCGATACGAATTGAACAGCCCAACCACGATAAGCGCCATGACCGAAAACGCGGGTATCATTCCCGGTATCAATGACGCTTGCGCAGACACGGTGTCCTCGTACTCGCCACCCCATTCCATGCTGTAACCCGGCGGAAGATCTGCTTCCAAAGCTTCAAAATCGGCCAGAACGGCCGCGCGATAGCTTGGCAAAGTCACACTGTCGATCGGATTGGCTTGAACGGTCAGAGTCCGGCGCCGGTCACGGCGATTGATCGTGGGATCTTCTGGATGAACATTCACGCCACGAACAACTTGCGCCAAGGGTACGGGTTCGACCGAAAACGGCGACTGCAATTGCAGCAATTCGAAGTTGTCCACCGCTGCCACGTCTTCCGCACCAGGGCGAACGATAATTGGAAGCAACTCGTCGCCTTCGCGGTAGAGGCCAACTGAACGTCCGTCGAACGCGCGTTTTGTCGTGTTTCCGAGGTCTTCATAGGTGATGCCCGTCCATCGCGCTCGGTCCTGATCATAGTCAGGAACGGTTTTGAGAACGCGGTTACGCCAATCGGTGCGCGCCACTTTGGTCCACTGATGTTGGTCCAGTATTGCAACAGCCCTGTCGCCAATTTCGCGTAAAGTCTCGGGATTGGCATCCGCTGGGCCGATGATGCGATTTTCGAACGCCCACGTATTGCTGGGGCCGACGCCAAACTGGCGTGTGAAAGAGGTCGCCTCGGGCAAGTTGGCCGATATCCAAAGCGAGATATCTTTGGTCATCTCAGGTATGTCGCGGTAATCCTCCACATTCACGATGACTTGCGCGTAGGACGGATTGGTGCCTTCTGGGTCAACCGGCAGGTAGAAACGCGGCGGCCCAGCGCCGATGAAGCTTGCGATACCTGTCACGCGATCATCCATTTCCACCTGTTCTTCGATCCGGGTGATGGCTTCGGAGACAGCTTCGATCCGAGTTCCCTCAGGCGCGTAATAGTCGATCATGTATTTGGTCATGGACGAGGTCGGGAAAAACAGTTGCGTGACAGACCCAAAACCCACCCCGGCAATGACCAGAGCACCCACGGCCACTCCGATGGTCAGGTAGCGAACCCGGATCGCAGCGGCTAGAAAACGGCGGTAAACGGCATAGAAGCCCGTATCGAAAGTTTCACTGCTGTCCCCTTTTGGCTCTGGCAGCATGGCAACGCATTGCAATGGCGTGACCGTCATCGACAACAGCCAACTGACCAACAGCGCAATGCCAACGACCGAGAAGAGTGTTCGGCAGTATTCCCCGGCACTCTCAACCGACGCAAATATGGGATAGAAGGCCATCACCGCGACAAAGGTTGCACCTAGCAGCGACATGGCGGGACGGGTGGCAGCGTCAATCGCGGCTTTTGCGCGATCCATTCCCTGAGACATCCGAACCATTGCACCGTCTGCGACAACGATCGAGTTGTCTACCATCATACCCAGCGCAATGATTAGCGCACCCAACGACATCCGTTGAAGGTCGATGCCCAGCGCTGCCAGTGGAATGAAGGTAGTGAGTATTGTCAGGATCAGCCCGCTACCGATTATGAACCCCATCCGAAGGCCCATCGCCAGAGTCAAAACGATCAAAACGATTGCGACGGCTTGGCCAAGGCTTATTAGGAAACTACTGACTGCCAGGTTCACGTCATCGGACTGCCAATGTACGCGTTCAACCTCGATACCAACAGGCAAGCCCGCGATCAGCTCAGCTACTCGTGCATCTACCGCTTCTCCAACGCTGACGACATTGACGCCAGACTGAAATGATATCGCCAGGCCAATGGAAGGAAGACCGTTGTAGCGCATCATGGTCGTAGGTGGATCGGCATAGCCTTCCTTGACCTCAACGATTTCACCCAGCCGCAGCAGCTCTGGTCCCCGGCTTTGACCGCTTTGGGCCTGATCCAGACCGCTTGGTCGAACAACCAGATCCGCGATGTCGTTAGGGCTGGTAAAGGTACCGCTTGGCGCAATGCGCATACGATAGTCGCCGATATTCACCCGTCCTGCGTCCACAATTGCGTTCTGGGTCTGCAAGGTATTGAGGATGGTCTGAGCCGAAACACCCAGAGCCGCCAGAGCTTCTTCGCGCGTTTCCAGATAGATGACCCTGTCACGTTCCCCCCACAGGTCGACGCGTCCTACACCGTCGATCAAAGAAAGCTCGCGCTTGAAGTCTTCGGCGAACCCGTCGAGTTCCTGAGCCGAGAACCCATCTGAGGTCATCGCCAAAAGAAGACCGAAGACATCGCCGAAATCATCGTTGATTGCGGGACGGCCTGCTCCCGGGGGCAGGTCTGTTTCAACGTCTCTGACTTTGCGGCGCAGCGTGTCCCAGATTTGCGGCAGTTCGTCGGACCAATAGTTCGGGCGAATCTCGACTTTGATGGTCGAAAGCCCGGCCCTGCTTTCGCTTGAGATGTAGTCGATTTCTTTGATCTCTTGCAGCTTAAGCTCGATCCGCTCCGTAACCTCTTGCTCAACTTCTTCAGGACTCGCTCCTGGATAGGGGGTGGTTACAACCGCAGTCTTGATAGTGAATTCAGGGTCTTCCAACTGTCCAAGGCTGAAGAACGCTGAAACGCCGCCCAATGTGAGCATAACAACTGTAAACCAGATGAATTTGGCGTTGCGGATGGAGAATGCGGCGAGATCCATTACTCTTCATCCTCAGCGAGAAGCGAAACCTTCTGACCTTCTCGCAGAGAATTTGCCCCTGCAGTAACAACGACGTCTCCGAACTCCAGGCCTTCGCTGACAGCAACCCCCTGCGACCGGGGTGTGCCAAGAGCAACTTTCCGCGCACTCACAGTTTCGGAGCCGGTATCAAACACCCATACATGAGGATCGGTTTCCCCCTCAGGGACAAAAACTGCGCTGGCCGGAACCATTATGGCATCGAACGGTTCATGCCCTTCTTTTGGTTTGCCTCGAACACGGCCCGCCATGCCGGGAAGGACAAGTGAGCCTTCGGGTTGTTGCATAATCAAGGTGACAGGAAAGGTTCGGGTCGTCGCCGAAGCCTCTGATCCGATCTCACTGATCTCGGCCGGTAGAACCACGTCCCCTAGCGCGTCAAAGGTGACCGTAATGTCCTCAACATGCGGTATAAGGGCAATGTATCGCTCGGGGATATCGATCACCACTTCGATGTGCTCTGCATCCAGAATTCGCAGAACCGGGGTCTGTGCGGCGACTTCCTCAAAATCTTCTATGTACTTAGCGACCACACGGCCATCAAACGGTGCCACAAGGCTTGTATAGGTCAAGTCCAGCGTTGCCCGATCCAGCGCGCCTTGCACGGAATTGATTGCTGCCTGTGCCGATGTCTCACCCGCGACAAAGCGATCAAGTGTCGCCTGTGCAGCAACTTCCTTCTCGACCAAGGATCGCTGCCGATCAGTTTGCAGTTTGGCATTCTCGAATGTCGCTTGCGCGCTTGCAAGCTCGGCCGTAAGCCGATCAACCTCAGCTTGATATGGGGCAGGGTCCAGAGCCGCGACAACATCGCCTTTTTCTACTAGGTCGCCAACCTGCACGTCCACGCCAACAACATTGCCGGGCACGCGAAAAGCCAAAGATACTTCGCGCGCGGCTCTGGCTGTTCCGACAAAATAACGGTCATGTAAACTGGAAAGGTCGGATATCTCGGTTGCTCTAACGGGACGGATAACCGCCTCGGTCGTTTCTTCTTCTTTTTCCCAGCAGGCCGTCAGCAACAAGAAGGCAAATAAACCAACAGATAGTCTCTTCATTTTTCCCCCTCCAATGCCGGCTGTTTTCTTCTGGATGCCTCCGTGAAGGTGGCCTATCTAGAAAACTTAGTGCTAAAAGCTGTTGGAATTGTACGCGCTTATCTATCAAAGTCAAAAATCGGAATTTGTTGGGGAAATTTCAAAAAGAAACTTGATTGCGTCTTTTCAATTTACCAAGGCGTGAGCGGGTAAAACGACATTGCAGTATGACGGAGAGTCGGAACCGCCAGTTGTTATTATTAGTAGGACCGGAGACTGATTTTTCAAATCTATATTGTGGCAAACGACAAGAAATCCGCATAACAGCCGGTCGAACGACATGCAGCTGACGACGGCTTTGAGCCCAGGCCGACAAAGGTTTCCTATGCCGTGAAGGTCTGCTCAGTTCGTTCCGCACCAGTTTGGTGCAGTAAGCCAGTTGACGTTTCACAGATCGAAGATTACCTACGATGAACGCTTGAGGTGAGTCGCCTCTCGCAATGGAGATTTTATGAAAGAGACCCGGGCCTAACGCCCGTTCCTGGCGAAGAAAATACAGGAACACCAACATTGATAGGCACACTCACGCGCGATGCTGAGTGTCTTATTTGTGTACTTTCATAAAATCGAGACATCCCAATGAACATCTCAAAGCACGAGCAACGTGTTTTGCACGAACTCGCCTTAGGTGGTGAGATAAAATACTCGCGCGCCGACAACGGAAAGGTGCAATCCGTTCAGTGTTATACCCGTGACGGCTTTGTTTTCTCTGCCTGCACGTTGGACGTATTCAAACGTCTCAAAGACAAACGCTTCATCAAATCAAAAAATGGCCGCCCCTATCGGATTACGCATTTAGGGAACCAGTCCGTTCGCGCGCAAATGAACCAAAGATAGGAAAGAACTATGGACCACGCAGAAATCGAAGCCATCGTGGAAGTGCACAGAAAGGCGTTTGGAGAAACAGAGGGCGAAGAAACCGCACAGCTCGCTAAAAATTTTCTTGATCACCCGGACACGATCTCAATCAGTGTCAAAGGGGACGGGCAAGTAGCTGGCAACGTGCTGTTTACGCCCTTCGTCTTCGAGGAACACCCGGACGCGATATGCTACTTGCTCGCTCCTTGTGGCGTGTTGCCGGAGTTTCAGGGCCACGGCGTCGGCAAGGAATTGATTGAAACGAGTATCGAACACCTAAAGTCCATTGGAGCGGACGCTGTGTTCGTGTTGGGTGTTCCGACCTTATACCTTCGATATGGTTTCCTTCCGACCGACAAACAGACGCCTTACCCGGATTTGCTGACAGCACCAGAGGCATGGATGGAGCTTGCGTTGACAGCCGGAAAGGCCAAGAAATTGAGCGGTAAAACGAAGGCGATCCCGCAGTTTATGCGAGCGCATTGGTGGGATACTTCAGGGCGCGGGTGACGCCGTTTTCCTAGACCAGACATTTGGCATTGTTTGTCGAATGTCTGGTTCATTGCGTTTTGCCGTCGTTGGTGTGGTGAAATCCAACGTCCGGCACCGGCAACGTTGACCAGAAGAATAGTTTGAACAAACATCGAATTAGACAAACAATCTGACTTGGCAGGGATGGTCAACTGACACGTTTATTCATCATCGCCCTAGCGGTTACTGTTCTGAATACGATGCCGATTTGGCTGGTCGAACTGGCAGTTAAAAGCGAAAGCTCCGAAGTGACGGTCGGCCTGTTAGCCAGTGTCGTCTTGCTATCCGCTGCAATCGGATGCGCGGCTGGAGCCGACACCCGGTTTAAATCACTACCTCTCGCCGCTGCGGCCGTTGCCTGCTGTGGCGTTTCTGGTGCTGCGATGGTGCAGGATATTTCGACGACGGTACTGTTTGTTGGCGCGGGTATTGTCGGTTTGTCTTTGGGTCTTGTTTTGGCTCTGCCCCTGTCACGCAGCCTTACGGACACAAGCATTGTGCGAATGATTGGCAACGGAATGGCCATCGGATGCGCTGCTTCGTTCGTTCTGCTTATGGGTATCCATGTAACCGAGTTGTCACTGCTGCCTCTTTTGGCCCTTCTCACGGTGATACAGGTGATCCTGCTGTTGCGGAAATTACCTGCGCAAAACAAAAGCAGTGTTCGGCACTTCAACTGGAAGCAGGACATTAGCTTACTGCCGTTCTTCATCTGCATGGGCGCTTATTGGGCTTTTCTCGAAGTTTTTTCGGTTGAGCTAAACCTTGGCAGCCTTAGCGCCTGGCTGGCCGGAAGCCTGTTGCTCTCGGGGTTGGGTTCTTACCTTGCGGGTATCATACCCAACCGGCTGAGCCTGTATGCCGGGGTATTTGGTCTGCTACTCGCCGCTTTCGCGGGAGGGCTTACCTATTTGTCAAAGACTGAGTTGCTGATTGGAGCCACTATTCTAATCAACGCTTTCGGCCTATTCCTGTTTTTTCCACTGTATCTGGATCGGACAGATGCGCCGGCAGCTGGTATGGCGCGCTACCTTCTCGGCTTTGCAATGGGAGGTGTGCTCGGGAGCCTTGCAATCGCAGTGGGGGGCTATCCGGCTTTGGCCGCAGCGGTTGCGGTCTCAGGCTTGATCGCCGTGCCTGCAATGACACGTCTGCGATCTAATTCGGATATTCCGGAATTCTGAGTCCGGCCTTGCGCCATCCTCGCACAGCCATCTCGCCGTGTTCCGGAGTGATGCCGGTCATCGCGAGTTCTTCATAGACGACGTCCTCGAAGATCGGGAACATCTCTCGCATGATCTTAGCGGCTGCTTGGGCTTTTTCAGTGTTGCCCAGTTCGCCATGTAGCCACGCAAGATGCGCCTGGTACCAAAAGAAATCGGGCATGGGAACTTTCTCAATCTCAATCAGCGCGGCCTCGGTGAAGCCCTGCGATGCATAGAGCCAGCACCGCGCGTAATGGTACCAACCGGGGTGGACTGGACTCAGGTCAATCGCACGATCCAGCAATTCAACTGCACGATCATATTCGCCTAAAAACAGATGGCAGGATCCGATCTCGGCCAAAACATCGCAATGGCCGGAGTTTAACTCGAGCGCCCGTTCGGCGGCGACCCTAAATCCGGCAATGTCCATCTGATAGAAGATGGTCAGCGCCAGCGTCATTTGCGCAAAGGCGTTCAGCCCGTCGCATTCCACCGCCTTGCGCGCGGCTTGTGCTGATAGCGCCAAGGCATCTACATCAGGGCGCTGGTTAACGTGATAGCGGTACTCTTCCAACAACAGCATGGCATAGGCCGCCCATCCATCTGAAGATTGGGGGTCAGTAATGAGCGCGTCCTTCAACCTGTCCCGAATGTCTTCATGTATGGAATAATCGTAGGATCGGTAATACTCATAAAACTGCGCAACGAGAAAATAAGTGTCCCAGGAATGCGTCCGTCCGTAGGGTAGGGTGCGAGCGACCTGTTTCGCCACGAGGCCGTGGCGACTACCAAGGCGCCCGGCTATCAAAGCGGCAAGATCTTCCTGAATATCAAACAGTTCCTCGGGTCCGCCTCCGCGATCGAATTGCTCGGTGGCGACCAACCTGCCGTTACGGGCCTCGGTCACTTGCACAGTCACCCGCAGCTGGTTTTCAGACCTTCGGATGCTGCCTTCGACGACATGGGTGACCGCATACCTGTCCGACATCTCAGAGTTTGAAACCCTATCCGCAGCCAATTGGGCGGTTGTGCGATGTGAAAACAAAGTGAGCTCGCGAAACCGAGACAGGTTGGTGATTGTATCTTCGGTCAGCCCTTCGGCCAGAAACCCGTCGTCGGAACTTTTGCCCAAACTTCTGA
This sequence comes from Ruegeria sp. SCP11, assembly GCF_040329455.1. Lineage (NCBI taxonomy): Bacteria > Pseudomonadati > Pseudomonadota > Alphaproteobacteria > Rhodobacterales > Roseobacteraceae > Ruegeria > Ruegeria sp. SCP11. Next base: position 80,279 of record NZ_JBDZYG010000015.1, read on the forward strand.
ACGGCAGAACCGCAAGAACAATGCCGTCTGGCGCTGGTGTGTTTTGTGTGTTGGTCGCGGGCATGTCGATTTCAGCGACAAAGCGGAACCCCTTCCCATGTACAGTTCGGATTGTGTGCTGATCTCGTCCCGTGTCACCAACCGCTTGGCGGGCTTCTTTCATCGCAGTCGACAAAGTGGCGTCAGTGATAAACCGGCCTCGCCACACCTGCTCAACCAGTTCGTCCTTCAGTACAACCCGATCTCGGTTTGTAATCAGGTATTCCAGAATCTGCAGGGTCTGCGGGGTTAGACTGTTACAGACCTCACCACGCGAAATCTGAAAGAGATCGGTATCAATCGTACAATCGTTAAAAGCGTATTTCATGCCCCGGAACCGATCATGTTTGAAACAATTCTCGTTTGAAACAAGCCTAACCCTCATACTTTCTCAGGAAAAGCTCAGATGCGGTTCAAGGTTCGAAACCGGGCCGCTGCTATTCCCGTTTCATCCGTAATGGCCCGTCTTGGGCTCAGAAACAGGAGAATAGCAAATGAAGTATCGGAATTCGCTGCCGCAGTTGAACGGCACCCAGATGGTGGCAGATGGTGGTCTTGAAACCACCCTGGTCTTTCACGACGGGATCGACCTGCCACTGTTTGCAGCTTTCAAGGCACTGGAAAGCCAGGAAGGCATTGACGCTATAGGCAGGTATATGCGCGGGTTCGCTCGGCTGGCAGTGAAGCATAACCGTGGGTTCATAATGGACACTCCGACCTGGCGCGCCAGCCCCCGTTGGGCAGCTGAGCTCGGAGTGGACCGTGATCAGCTGAGAGAGGTTCACCGGGAGGTTATCGCAACCCTTGTGAAGATGCGTGCGGAGCATGAAACTCCGGCTTCTCCCTTTGTGGTCAACGGAGTGATCGGGCCGCACAGCGACGGTTATGCGCCGACGGAAATAATGAGCGCATCGGAAGCCGAAGCTTATCATCAGACTCAAGTTGGCTGGTTCGCCGAGATGGGTGCTGACATGGTTTCCGCGATCACTATGACGTATGTCGACGAAGCGATTGGCATCGTGCGCGCTGCTCAATCAGTGAACATTCCGGTGGTGATCTCGTTCACGGTCGAAACCGACGGCCGGCTGCCTTCGGGCCAGGGTCTGCGCTCTGCCATTGAGCAGGTCGACAGAGCCACAGGAAGCACGGCGGCGTACTTCATGATCAATTGTGCACATCCCGATCATTTCCGCTCTGTTCTGGAGCAAGGCGGCGAGTGGACGAAGCGGATCATGGGCGTGCGAGCCAACGCGTCGCGCCTGTCCCATGCCGAGCTGGACGAAGCTGAGGAGTTGGATGACGGCAACCCGAAGGAATTCGGTGAACTTCATCAAGAGCTTACACAGTTCTTGCCCAATTTGACCGTCATCGGCGGGTGTTGCGGCACGGACCATCGTCATGTGGAGCACGTCTGCATAGCAACACAGCAACCTACAGCCAAGGCCGTCTAACCGGCGGTTTGGTTCACACAATTCCGGGTACTCTAGCGCGCTCATCTAGCGGTCGGTCTTCGCGACAGGATGAAAGGCCGGGAAGATTGGGCTTCGCTTTGGTCCGGGTGAAATCGGTGCAGTCGCGCCAACACTAGGAGGAAGAAATGACAATCAAGCGTAGTTTATTATCCCGCCCCCGCAGTACGCTGTATCGACCGGTTGGTGCTCAAGTGCCATATGGACGTGGTAGCAGAGGATTCTCTCTGGCTCAGACTTTTGTAGGCCTGCTTTCACGCATGAGAAACGCGGCAATTCGTGAATACCGCATTCGGCGGGACTTCAGACATGTTTCCCAGCTTGACAAACGTATGCTGAAAGATGTCGGTCTTGACCCCGATCTTTACCACAAGGATTTGCGATACGGGCGTGACGCAAACTGGAGGTTTTGACGTGTGCAATTCGGTGAGAAGTGTAATGAAACATTGATCAATATCCATGGGGCGTGCTCGAAAAAAATCAGAGCACGCCTTAATTTACGGGCCGTACCTAATTCTATAGTGTCAGCAAATCAGAGGTTGATATGGGCGGGTGGCTTAACAATTGGGTTGAGAATTCCTAGCTGCCAGTCCGATAAAGAGACCGTGCCACTTTACGTTGCAGGCGCATGCGGAGTTCGGGGAAATTTACCACCGTCCAATCCTCCATATACGGCCACTTCTACCTTGAATGGTCTCTCACTAGCCGAGCCATATTCATGCTGGTACGGTCCGCACTTCTGACCGGGTGGCGCAAACTTTGGACCACCTAAAGGGTAGCCTCAACGGCCGACTTGAGACTGGTTTGAATTTGTCTGACAGCGCGGCCACTCACGAACAAAATGGGCGCTGGCGAAGCAGTACTATTTCCAACTTTGTCTAATTGAGCCGATATCGGACAGCGATGAGATGATGGCTGCAATCTGATCGTAGCTACATTTGGATCGGCTGATATGCCGACCCAACGCGACAGCTAACGCAAGGCTTGCGTTGCCACTAAGGCAAATTGTGAGCGACCCGTGAGTTGCTTACGGAGCCGACTTTCGGCAAATTCGCGTATTCCTCAGCGGTCAGACAGCAATCACCCAAACATATTCACCCAACGGATCACCATTGGCGCTAAACAAATCATCAACAACACTGGCATCATGCACAAGGCCATTACGGCAGACATCTGCACGGGCAAGCGGTTGGCCTTTTCTTGTGCCCGAAGCTCGCGATCAACGCGCATATCGGTGGCGAACCTGCGGAGGGCAGTGGAAATGCTGGTCCCGTACTGGTTGGACTGCAGGAGCGCATTGGCAAATGAATGCATTTCTTCAATGTCGACGCGATCGGCCATGTCCAGAAAAGCAGCCTGGCGTTCTTTACCGGCCTGTAGTTCCAACTGTAGAATGGTGAACTCCTTCGAAATTTCCGGCGCAGCGTGTGCCATTTCGTGTGCTACGCGAACCATCGCAGCATCAAAGCCCAATCCAGCTTCGATCGCCACTTGCATCAGGTCCAGCGCGTTCGGGAGGCTGTGCTCAATCGCCGTACGACGTATTCTTATCCGCCGCCGCAGCCAGAGAGCTGGACCGTAAAACCCGATAACCATCAATGCGGTGACAATTTGCAGGGCATTTATCCAGGTAATCCCTTGAAACACGTTTGCGATTCCCAACTGTACCTGTGTTTCAAGCGGCAAGGCCATGGCGATTACGAATGTAGCAGGAAAAACCAACCCCATGATAACGCGGAACAAATAGAAGGTACGCACGGCATTCTTGCGCTGGACGCCAGCCTGTTTCAAAAGCCGACCAACCCGGGAACGTTCACGCTTTGAGGATGGTACAAAGGCTTTGAACAGCCCATGCGGGTCACTGTTGTCCCCCTGAAGAAGGTCAAAGTCCGCTCCGTGTCCACTCGACACGCCACCTACACGCATACGGCGTGCGGCCGTGTCGTCGCTTGTGGCCATGCCGGACACACCCAGAACCACAAAAAATACGCTTATGGCAATTCCCGCCAGCAAGAAATATTGCAGGGGAAGATCTGGATCGTTCAGGATATCTTGAATAGTTTCCATGTCTCTTCTCCCTGTTAGAATTTGAACTTAACGAGCCGTCTGAGAATAAGCCCCTGAAGGATAATCAAGCCGATTATGACGCCTGCGAAATAGGGAAACAGCGGATCGTTTCGAACATCGCCATAGAAACTGGGCGTCGCAAGCTCGATCGAGAGGTAGATGAGAATTGGCAGGAACGTGAGAATAAGACCGCTCAGTCGACCCTCGGCGGAGATGGCCTTAATTTTCTTTTGCATAGTTTGACGGTCTCTGATGACCTGAGACAGGATGTTCAACACCCGCGCCAAGTTGCCGCCAGTGCCGTGCTGAATACCAATGCTGACTGCCAGATAATTGGCGTCTTCGGTTCCCACGCGCCTTGCAAAGTCCTGAAAGGCTGTGGCCACGTCATCACCGTAGTTGATCTGGTCTTGGATGATGCCGAATTCAGAACCGATTGGATCCGGCAGGTCCGTCGCCACATTGCCGACCGTCACGGCAACGGGATGACCAACTTTGAGGCCACGTGCCATCAGATCCAGAGCGTCCGGCAATTGATTGGTTAGTTTTTGGGCTCTGTTTTCTTTCAACGCGATCAATGTGAGCAACGGCAGGGCAATGCCAACCACGACGGCACATGCCAAAGCAAGCTCTTGGGAAACAAATCGGACTGCAACAACAAAGGCACCGACTGCCAATACAATGGCGACCAAAACGATCCAGAACGGGCTGATCATGACGCCGGCCTGAACAAGCAAACGTCGAAAGCGAGCCATCAGACCAGGGCTTTCTCCTGGATTTAACATGGCCGGGTCCCGCAACAACTGCAAAACCTCGTCAGAGGATGCACCGCCCTGAAGCATTTTCATGCGCCGGTTTCGTGCTTCCGTCAGGGTTTCTCTACGCAGGAAGAGCTGCTGCAGACCTTCGTAAGCCAACAGGATGCCAATGAAAATAGAGATGTAAATTAGGACGTTTATAGTGTTTGGCTGCAGATCAATCATGATGACATAGCCCCGCGAATAAACATATTGGTATCTACATCAACTCCGGCGGCAACCAGTTGGTCGAAGCATTTCGGGCGAATGCCCGTGGGTAGGAACTCTCCGAGAACTTCGCCGTTTTCGGACTTGCCGCGGCGTTTGAAAACAAAGATGTCCTGCATGGTAATCGTTTCGTCTTCCATTCCCGTTATTTCGGAAATGCTGACGACACGACGGGTCCCATCGCTGAGACGGCTGAGTTGAAGTACAACATGAATGGCCGACGCGATTTGTGATCGAATGGTTCGGACCGGCAAATCGGCACCAAGCATTGTGACCATTTGTTCTACCCGGCCTAACGCGTCGCGCGCCGAATTCGCGTGAACCGTGGTCATTGACCCATCGTGCCCGGTGTTCATAGCCTGAAGCATATCAAAACACTCAGAGCCGCGAACCTCGCCGACGATGATACGATCCGGGCGCATCCTCAGGGCGTTGCGAACCAAATCACGTTGCGTGATGACACCTTGCCCCTCAGCATTGGGGGGGCGGGTTTCCAGTCGCACAACATGGCTCTGTTGAAGTTGAAGTTCGGCGGCGTCTTCGATTGTGACAATGCGTTGCTTGCCATCAATAAACGAAGATACGGCATTCAGCATGGTTGTTTTACCAGACCCGGTGCCCCCCGAGATAAGGATGTTCAACCGTGCTTCGACAAGAGCCTCGAGAAGCTGAGCGGCTTGCTCATTCATACTGTCCTGTTCAACAAGCCTTTTTATTGTCAGGGGGTTGCGAGAGAATTTCCGAATGGAAAGTGCAGGTCCATCGACGGAGCAAGGTCTGATAATGGCATTTACGCGGCTGCCGTCCTCCAATCGCGCATCGACCCAAGGTTGGGATTCGTCGATGCGCCGGCCGACTTTGCTGACGATCTTGTCAATGATCCGAAGTAAGTGGCGCTCATCGCGAAAACGTGCTTTGGATTCCTCAAGAAGGCCAAACCGTTCGACGTAAACCTGGTCATAAGAATTGACGAGGATATCGTTGATGGTCGGATCTTCCAGCAGAGGTTCTAACGGTCCCAAGCCGAGAACTTCATGGATAAGCTCGTCAACTAAGGTCGTGAAGTCTTCGGACCGCATATGCAGGCGTTCGGCTTCAATCATGCCTGTAACCAAAGATGCGATCTGCCGTTTCAACTCCGGCCGCTCAACCTTGTCGATGACCGACAGGTTAAGACGATCAAGAAGTTCACTGTGCAAACGACTTTTGAGTTCCAGGTGAGCTTGCAGGTCTGCGTCTACGGGTTCGGAAGTCACCTGCACCGGAGGCATTTCAATTGGCCGTTCCAGTGTCAGCACATTCGACTTAGAAGTAGCCTTTCGTGATCTGAATTCGTTGAACACGGTGATCTCCTTTTACGTACTTTTTGCGGCGACAGGCTGAACCTCGACCGAAACGGCAGTAGCCAATTTTGACAAAGCTTTGCCAAGGTCCGATTGCGGTTTCATGTCCACGATCGGTCGTCCAAGATCCACGGAATTGCGGGCGACTTTCGGATTGTCCGGCAGCCAGTGTTTCAGTTTTGTCTCCAAGACCTTCTCGGCCTCACGGACATGCGAGGGTCGGATCATCGAGTTACGCTCGCGGCTGACGACGATTTCAACCGGCAGGGTCATGTTTGCCTCTCGGTAGAAATCGATCAAACGCCGCGCCTGGCGTACACACGGCACGGTGGTGTCCGTCACCAGGGCAAGCTGGGCGGCCCGCTTTAAAATTGGCTCGACCCATTCAACAACGGCGCAGGGAAGGTCGATTATGATGTAATCATACCGCTGTTGAAGCAGGTCGAGCATTCCTTCAATCATATCGGGCCGCATCGATTGAAGCGGTACCATCGGAGCCGGCGCGCACAGAACGTCTACGCCTAGAGTGTGCTCCTGCAAGATTGAAGAAAGAAAACGATCATCAGGTTTTTCTGCGTTTTCAATTAGTTGTAGGAATCCGCCATTGTCTTCTAAATCCAGGAACACGTTCGTGTTTCCGAACTGAAGATCAAAATCCAGTAGTGCGACGCGGCTTTTTGACGACTTCCGGAACAAAGACCCTTTTCCACCGACCAATGAGCAAGCAAGATTCACGGCAACGGTTGATGCGCCTACGCCTCCGCGTGACTTGGCGACCGGTATCACCCTGCCCAGCACGGTGGCTGCGCTCTGAAATGCCTGCTGCGGGACCGAGCGGGCGCTGATTTTTTCGCTGACTGCGGCTTTCAGTTCCTCGCCGTCGATTGAAAGAGGCAGGACTTCATCAATACCGATCTTCCGCAGCTCACGCGCCTTGCTGATCGTGAGGTCGTTCTGCGTAAGGGCCACAAACAATGTATCGTCATCGCGATGCGCCAGAATGTCTTTGATTGCGTCCACTTCAACCGCATCATCCGGGTCGATTTCAAAGATCACTAAATCATGCTTGAAGGCCAATTGTAGGGCGGTTCCATTCAAGGCTTGAAAGGAACTCGCGTTCTCGGTGACTTTATTGTCTTCGGCCGCCGGAAAGACGTCAGCCACAATCTGAGCAATGGCCTCGTTCTCGGAAACAAGCATGACCGAGTGTGATTTCAGTGTGGAAACATTTTTTTCCGTCATCCTGATTCTCCTAGTGCAAGGTCTTCAGCAGGTAGCGAGACGCTGAAACTGGAATAGCCCAACGTGTCACCTACATTTGGAAGTGAGCTGTTCGTCGCGCCCGCAGCATTGGCCAATGCGCCCAGCGGTGACACGAACTCAAAATCAGCCAGATTCAGTTCAACTGTAACCATCGGGGTGTAGGGGCCGCCCAGAAAACCCAGTTCGTCATCAAATTGATAAGTAATTTGTAAGTTATCTATCGTCGCGCCCAGCGGTAGAAGCGGGCTGATGCGACGCCAGATTTCGGCTGAAGTTCCAATAGGGTCCTGATCAGTGGCAAGGTTCTCAACGCCACCTGTACAAACGAGGTCGCCTGGATCAATGCATACGCCGACTGCGGCATCGCACGCTGCGCCAAAACGGAGCGAATTGTCGGTACCGCGCTGATGCGTTAGCGGAAGGGGGGTTGTATCGGCATAGTTACATGCAGCTGGGCGAACAATGGCAAGACGTGCGGCCATCTGCGCGGCCTTTTGCGCGTTTACCACACTGAAGGAAAGACGGCCGAAATCCAGCAGTGACATGAAAAGGAACAGAAACAGGGAAACAACAATGGCGAATTCGACAAGAACACCGGCATCCTGATCTTGGACCAGCTTACGTCTCAGGTGGCGCATTTGCGCAAAAATATGATGTGCGCGTTTCATTGTCCGAAAATCCGTGTTGTGTCAGAGACATTCGTCGTTATCGAAGGTGTGCGGCCATCGAACGCCGCAAACAGGCCACCCATCGGGAAATTAATGGTGATATTGGCAGTAACCTGCCCAACAGGGGCCGGGCTAACTCGGTATGTGCCTGTAACGCAGGTCAGGCTGGGTGTGACCGAGTTGACGGTTATATGGGGCGGGAGAATGCGTTCGTCTCCCTTCCTTTCGTTCTCGATAATCCCCTTCAAAGTCGGGGCGAGCGTAGTGACAGTCCCGCCAGAGCTGCAGATATCTGAAGGTGTAATTCGGGACATATAGCGACTGGCATCCCGAACGCCTGCGATGACTGCCTGGTATGACCACATCACGCGTGCGAATTCCAATGTCCCGGCCAGCAAGAGCACCATGAACGGTAGGATAAGGCCAAATTCCACAAGGATTGCGCCGTCATCTCGCTTTGCTAACCGTTTGAGAGGGGAGGGCAGGCGTAAAGGCATGATCAAGCTCCTCCCTTACCGATACAGTTGAACAACGTCGCGGAAGATGCCGCCGAACCCATTGCCGCCGCCGCCGACGCCTTCGACCTCCGGAAAGCCCACGACCTCACCATAAATGTTAAAGTTGGGGGGCGATGAACCGTCCTCGCCAACAGGTTCGGTCAGAAAGACAGAGACGAACTTTGTTACGGGTACGTTCTCAGTTTTGCCCTTGATTACGGTTTTCGAGCAATCGACACCCGCTGCGTTTACGACGCGTCGCTCGGGTTTGTCCGACATTTGGCTGGAGCATATTGGGCGACCTGTTTCCGGTGGGTAGTCGGGGTCCAAATTGACCGGATCCAGAATGGAATCAGGAGCAAGTGGGTTGCTCGCGGATGTTGCATACTTGATTTCCTGCAAGTACATCTCATAGCGAGAATTGGGCTTGACGCCTGCCGGCACGGGCATCAATTGCAGATGATCGTCTGTTCCGCCGTGATTTGCGTCCAGATATTCCTGGCGAGCCCAAATACCGTCACCGAACCGGTCATTGTTTGTGTCGCAATTACCCGCGGCCATGCAAAGGTCGTGGCCAAGAGTTGCGGCGCCCGTATCCTCTGTACCACCTTGGATACAAACGTTGCCGCCCGTACCCTTTTTCCCTTTGATGACGTTGGGAGCAGGTGCATACTTTTTCTTATCTCTGTCCCCGTTGAGGACGGATTCGAAGATATCAAAGCGCGTATTGAATGCGGCGCTGGTGATGCCTTCCTTCTGTCCGGGTTCAGTCGTAAAGCCGTTGGTAAGGACGCACTGCGTAATGGCCTCTTGCGCTGCAATCAGGCATGCAAGTTGGTTGCCACCTTCATTCTCACACGCACCATCGACGTCTTCATATTCTTCCAAGTCGACAAAACCGAAATTCCCTGGCCCCCAGGCAGCGCCAGTACCGCCGCTGCCACCGCCACCGCTGCGAAGCAGGATCTGATCGCCGACGTCCAACGTGGTCTCCCAGTTGTCAGGTAGGCAGAACATCAGCGGGGTGATGTCGCAGGCTGCTTTCGCGTATCCACCTACGGCTTCTGCTGTAAGGTTTGATACCGTAATCCCGCCACCGCCAACCATTCGGTTCAGAGCAGACGCCATGTTCATGCTGAGTGATCTTGGCGTTAGGGCCACGTGCGCAAACTTGGCTAAGCGCGGGTCTGTGGTGACATCGTCCAGCTCGAGCTCATCTTCGTCGGACTCCGGCAGGGCGGAATAAAAGGTAAGCTTGAATTCGGCCGCACCTGAAAGCGTTCCGGCTCCGTCTGCAAATGTCTGATTGCGGCTGATTAAATTGACGGCTGCATTTGTCGAACGGGTAAGCGCATCGGGTTGCCCGTCCAATTCAGCAGCGGCAGCCAATGCGACGTTGTCCGCGAAGGATTGAAGCTCTGCATGGGTCGAGCTTAACCGGCCAACATCCAATGTGATTGCAAAGAAGCCGATAAATGCCACCAGTGCCGTACCCCAAAGGATCACCACTGTGCCGCGTTCGTCCTTTGCAAAGCGTGATATGATTGCTTTCCGAAACATGGCTCGGTCCTACTGAGTTGCACTCTGACTGACGTCGATTTCACGAGTGTTGGCTTGGGTGTCCGGGGTCACGATTGCAGGTGTGACCTCGGCATCCGATTGATTGCTGGACTCAGCCTCGGCAGCAGGTTCTGACTCGTCGGGTTCTTCGCTACGACGGCGTATTCTGTCGAAAGTCACAACCTCGGATTTGGTGCCGCGATTCAATCTGATTGTGGGGCGGGCTTCGGCATTCTCAACCGGGCCTTCTTCCTGCAACAGATCGCGTAGGCGAACCATCTCCATCACCTCGTCTTCGACGCTATCCAGTGTTCTGAGGGTTAAGCTCAGCGTTCCCGCTTTTTGCGCTAGAGCAAGCCGCTGACCCTGCTGGGGCGTGACCTCGACCGTAATCGTACGGGCGACACCAGGCTGATTGTTCTGTTCTTCGGATTGTTGGTCCACACCAATCACCCGGATTTTCTGCAGGATAGTCACTGCGGCCAGTTCACCACCTGAATTTCGCGTCATAACAATATCCACCCAGTCACCAGGGGTAACAAACCCGCCGACCGCGGTAACGGCGTTGACCTTGATGGCCATGGCACGGGTGTTTTCACCCAGCTTTTGAACCAGAGTTACTTTTTCCCCGTAGTTCGAAACCTTCGCTTGAAGGATAACTTCACCGGGGTAGAAGCGCCCTTTGGCACGACGCAAATGCTGCCGCTCTGAAGGAACGAGCACATCTAGTTCCGTGAATACACCCGGAGGAAGCGCCTCCCGGGGCCACGGATGAATTGCGACATGGTGGCTTTCGATGGCCTGGCCAAATTCAATTTCCGACTGCGCAACGTAAATATCGACCAAATCAGCGTTTGAGGTCGTCACTTCGGGCGCAGGTGGGTTGATTTGAATGTAGTCCTTCGCCAGGTACACGGAACCAGAAGCAATTGCGATTCCGAAGAGCGTTGTGAGAATTGGTCTAATACGCATCGCTGTCTCCAATAGTTACGCACAAAAAATTCGAAACTTCGGTTTTGCCGTGTTTTTCGAAAATCCCGGCGGAGAATTCTGCGCCGCCACTGAACTGGTGCGACGGCGCAGAATTGTGTTTGTTATGAGAATATCTCAGTTTGTTACCGTTACTCCACTGGAGTAATGGTCGTGCAGTTGTCGCTTCCCAGTGCTGAACAAGCACCGGTTACGTTTTCGTCGGTTTGATCTCCAAGGAACGTGAATGCAGTAACCGTAAGCGAAACCACAACCAGAAGGGCAAGGCCATATTCAACAATTGCGGCACCGCTTTCTTCCGTTACGAAGATCGTTAAGAGTTTAGTCACGTTTGCCCCCGAAAGGTTATACTAACACCGACGTTGTACACTTGCTCTTAGAGGCCGCTAATAGGAGTAACTGTCGTGCAGGTGTCGTCACCCAGTGCATCGCACGCGCCTCGCACGTGAACATCTGTCTGGTCACCCAGGAACGAGAACGCACCTACAGCGATCGAAGCAACAACCAGAAGCGCGAGGCCATATTCAACAATTGCCGCACCGCTTTCTTCTTTTAGGAATTTGTTCAGGAATTTAGTCATGTTTCCCCCGAAAGGTTAAATTTACACCGACGTTGCGTATTATCGCAACACGAGCCACGCATTCGTCGTCAGCTCGAGAATCACGGTAGCCGCGTTAAATTCATTCGCCTTCCGATAAAGCTAGGAATAATTCAATTTTAGGTTGTAAATTGTATGGCGGAAACACCAGGGGGGTTAATTTAGTTAACCTTGGGTGAACGGAGTGTTTATGTTGTGCCGAATCAACACATTAGGAAACAATGGGGCAAATTTGTGTTGAATTGTGGAGAGTCTGGTGGTGTATCCTGAGTCGACGGAATCAGTGATTGGGACGTGCTAAGAGGGGGCTTAGTTGTTCGGCGGTTCAAGAAAATACAACAAAATCAACAGAATACCTGTCTGCGGGTTTTCTCGATTTGTACTTGCGTCTTCAGATGCAATCGCAAAACCAGTTGCTGACGTGACATAAACCGAACAAGTTTGTGTCAGTGGTGGGGGCTACATAAAGGAGCCCGACTGTGTGTTTTGGTCGGGTTGGTGAACAGAGTGATGAGTGCTAGTTTTTCTAGAAGCGCTTGCGCGCAGGACAGTTTGAATTTCGTACTGGAATGGTCGCACGCTTTAAATGGAAGTAATAACATTCCAGAAGTATTGGATCAGTTACTTCGCATTGTTTATGCCGATGCAGCTTTAATTGTCCGAACTTCGAAACCAAGTGGAAAAGCCGATTATATTGCGCGTTGCTGTCTGCAAGAAGGAAAAGCATTTCCTACCCAGCCGCAAACAAAAGCGGAGTTTGTATTAGGGGATAGTGCAGAAGCAGCAAAAGCGGGTTCAATCTGGAAATTTTCAGATATGAAGGACGACAATGCGCCCATATTCCCTTTTTCGCGTGCGAAATTAAACGGAATTGGCGAGGTCATCGTTATTCCGCTTGAGGCGAAAGCCGGCCATGTCGATTACCTTGAGTTGCATTATCTTCTGCAACCCAGGGAATTCGAGATGGATCTCCTGAGCATTATGGCCTCGACGCTTGCTTCTGGGTGGAGCAGACGCGTCCCCGGTACAATCTCGGCTAGGTTGGAGCAGGGGCGGGGCCATCGCCTCAGAGCAGTTGAGAGCGACAGTTACGTTCCGATCCTGGATCCTCAGAACCCGGCGGATCTAAGCCGGTGCGAGTTCAGGATTTGCGCAATGATGAAAGAGGGAATGACAGTGAAGAAAATTTCCCAATCGCTGTCTGTTTGCCCGACCACGGTGCGTTCACACCTCAGCTCGATCTTTGCAAAGACTGGTGTGTCCAATCAGGTCGAACTGCTGCATCAGTTGAACCGCAAGGCGGAGACCCCAAGAAAATTCGTTCCATCCGAGATCGCGCGTGTCGGGTAGGCGAGACTAAAAGCGGCTTGGGTGATTGCCCCTCCAATAGTGAGGGTGGGGTTAATTGTGCGTGTACATTTTGTTTTCATAGTATTCATATACTTTTGCACATATTCAACCTATGGGGTTGTGCAGGCAATTGAACGTACTGGTCCGTTGAAGGAGAGTGACGTGATGAAATATTTTGCTGGCACATATGTTGCCGCGAACCATGTTCTTGTAGGTGAGAAGTCTAATGGGTCTTCTGTACCGAACGACCTGCCAAGCACTTTGGAGGACGTTTGTGATCGGTTCCCTCCGATCGAAAACGCTTTGACGGACATTGTCAGTGACAAGCGATTTGCGGAAGCGAAGAAAAACAGCTGAAAACGTATTTTGTCGTCTGTTGTTTGTTTGGAGGCGTTCTCGCGTCGGGAAAAAATCGACTCGTCTCCGAGGTGGTTCTAGGAGTCTGAAAACCGGCATCGAGGCATTGGATTTGGGCATGCATTCTGCTCATCGTTCGGCCTAGTGGACAGCTTCACTTCGGCTTCGACCTCGTCGCTCGCAAGTTCTTTTGCGGTACTTTGAAGCGACTGGTGTTTTTGATTGCTCTGAGCGCAAGTAAGCGCATCTTCACAAATGTATTGATATCTGGCGCAAGCCGTTCTGACGCTGCCAAGCCCTTCGACAGTTCTGGCCATAAGCCTAGTGCTGACGCGGTCCAGCGTAAGCCAAGACAGTGTTTTGATTCGACCATTGCGGGAGTCGTGGGCTGTGATCCTAGACGATTCACCTTTGGAAATTTGCACTTTTGTGATGTCGTGAAAGGCTAACGCTGCGACAAGGGCGCCATATCCAACCTAGTTGATTTCTAGCGAACTCGCTGTTTAAAGGCTTGTCGGGGTGTAAACTGTTTCGACCTGTGCGGGAGTTGAGTTCAGGTGTTGTAGATGTTTCTGAATGTGAAACAATTGCGTCGGAATCGGGAAGCAATGGCGCATAAAAGGCCATCGTCATGGAACCTGCAGTCAGTCGACTGTTCACCGTGGGTTAATGCGGAATTTGCTAGATTTAAGTAGCTTTTACACTGTAATGAGTGCGGAGGATGAAGAAGCTTTTAGTCATCACTTGCCTAGTCGCTCTCCTCTCCTTTCTTCAGGTCGAAGAAGGGTACGCTGCCCCGCGCGAAATGAAACAATCGGAATTGCGCAAGGCGACGACCTCGGGGGGCGCTATTCGGCTGAGGAAAGTCATCCGAGGCGTCGAAAAGTTGTATGGCGGCACTCCAGTTGATGCGCGCGCGTTTCAGACCGACAAAGTTTATTACCGGATTTTGGTCAAGAAGCCTAATGGGACAATCATTAGCGTTATCGTGAACGCACAAACTGGGGTTGTTGTGTCGAACCGCTCAAGTATCGGTCGTCAAATCTCCAAGGCGGCAAGGTCCACGCAGGCTAACTCTGCAAATGCTGCATCTCAAGCCAAAGCCAATAACAGTAACAATCAACGTGGCAACAGCAACAACAACAGCGGTGGCAACGGCAATGGCAACAGCGGTGGCAACGGCAATGGCAACAGCGGTGGCAACGGCAATGGCAACAGCGGTGGCAACGGCAACAGCGGTGGCGGCGGAAACTCCGGTGGAAACGGCGGTGGCGGCGGGGGTAACTCCGGTGGAAACGGCGGTGGCGGCGGGGGCAACTCCGGCGGTAACGGTGGCGGCAAAGGCGGCGGTAAAAAATAGTTGTTAATTTTCTATTCAAGTACCTGTAGACATAAGATATGAGAATACTACTCGCGGAAGATGAACCGCACCTTTGCGAACAGATAAAAAAACTGCTGAACGCTGAAGGTCGCGTCGTTGACATCGTCAACAACGGTATAGACGCCCTGCATATGGGCACGACTGAATCCTACGACATGATCATCCTAGATCTTGGCTTGCCACAACGCGATGGCACTTCCGTTTTGCGCGACTGGCGTAGCGCGGGGATCAAGACGCCAGTTCTAATCCTGACTGCTCGGGACGGCTGGAGCGAACGAGTCGATGGTTTGGATGCCGGTGCGGATGATTACATGACCAAGCCGTTCCATCTGCCCGAACTGGCCGCACGTGTCCGCGCCATCTTGCGCCGTCAAAGTGGGCAACTGAATCCTGTGATCGAAATGGGAAGCATTGTTCTCGACACGCGCAACGGGCGTGTGACCGCAGACGGCGTTCCGGTCACCCTGACAGCTCAAGAGATTGCTGTGCTTACCTATCTGGCCCACAACGCTGGCCGTATGATCCCCAGAGCTGAGCTTTCGGAGCACATCTACGAATACGACGGAGATCGGGACTCGAATACCATTGCGGTATTCATAAACCGGCTGCGTAAGAAGCTTGGACCTGACCTCATTACAACAATTCGAGGTCGTGGATATATGATCGATACTGCCTGATGTTATCACTTCGCCAACGTGCCTTGATGGGCGGGATCGCTGCCGGGGCGTTGTCAGTCGGAGTGGGTACGCTAGCCGTATTTTCATATATTGATTCTCGTGTGTCAGAGCAGTTCGACTCCGAACTTAAAGATCGCCACACGCGGCTTGTCGTCGGGTTGAGCGTCGCGACCCAGAATCCTGACGCGTTGCGCGATCTCATGTTCGATCCAAACTACAAAGCCCCGTATTCTGGCCGTTATTGGCAAGTTACAAATAGCGCTGGAGAATTTTTCACATCGGCTTCGCTGTTTGACGAAACCATCGAGGAACCGCCCGCCACCAGCGAAGGCGCAACAATTTGGAATACGTCAGGTCCCGAAGGGGAGGTTCTGCGTGGTGTCTTTCAGGAAATAACTTATGAAGACGGTACAGTTTGGGGTGTTAGCGTTGCAGAAAGCCGGGCTGAGTTAATCAACGAAAGGAGGGCGGCTCAACGAAGTCTTTTACTCGTGTTCGCGGTCGTCGGATTAATCTGTGTCGCGAGCGCTTTGCTACTTACATCGGTTATTCTTAGGCCACTTCGCAAACTACGGTCGGATGTGGCTCACCGCTGGGACACCGACCTCGACCTTAGAGCAAATGATTATCCGGATGAGGTGGCTCCGTTGGTCGGCGATCTGAATCAACTTTTGCGTCGCAACAGAGACATTGTGTCCGGGTCGCGCCGACAGGCCGCCGATTTGGCACATGCCTTAAAAACACCAACGGCTATTTTAAGAAATGAGCTGAGAACTTTATCCGAGGATGGCGCGAAAACGGAAACCGCTGAGGAAGCGCTGGGTCGGATAGACGCTCAGTTAGGGCGATCGCTTGCCCGCATGAGGGCCATTAACACGGCAGAGTTGACCCATTCGCGAACGAACTTGTCAAATTCTGTTAGCAGGTTGGTTCGCCTGTTCAAAACGATCACCGAAGAACAAGGCAAACATCTAATAGTTGCCTACAATCCAGAGATTTGGGTGCGTATGGATGCACAGGATGTTGAAGAAGTTCTTGGGAACCTACTGGATAATGCAGTCAAATGGTGTCGTAGCACTGTGCGTCTAACCTTGTCCCAAAAATCAGACTGTATTGAAATCAGGGTTGAAGATGACGGTCCTGGAATTCCAGAAGACGCTCAGCACGAGGCACTCCGCTCTGGTGGCCGTCTGGATACCTCGGTCAGTGGCAATGGGTTAGGATTGGCAATTGCGGTTGACCTATTGAATGCCTACGGCGCAAGCCTTGAATTGGGAAAATCGGATGCCCTGGGTGGGTTGGAAAGCTGTGTCGTGCTTCCAGCCGAAATCCGCGCAACTACTGGTTAATGGTTCAAGCCTTAGTTCGGCGGCAGATGAGCAGGGTATCCCCGCCTTGACCGGAACAGCGAGCTTTCTGGCAGACGCACGGGATTCACTGTACGTTGCACTTGTCACCCGCGCAATCGTCGCTGCGAGACTTGTGGGTGTTCGCGCGATCCTAAACCGCAGTTTTTATGGATAATACGATGATCGTGCCGGCCGAGGGTGTGCCTTTCTCCGCCCTGGCATTATTGCGTTACGTATATGCTGAGACCTCGCTGCAATGGCCTCAAGTGGGTTTCGACCTCAAACGCCGGACCGAGAAACAAAGTCGTAAACTGTTGACTTTCTGCGCTCCTGGATTTTGGAAATCGATAATTTTCTCGGGTGTAAATTTAATAAACATCAGAAAAATATACAAAATTTTTAAATGTCATTTCGATTTCATCAAGCAGAGGATAAAAGTCTAGGGTTTGGCGGAGTAGTGCGTATTGAATTTTCCGCGGTTCACGGCATCGTCAAGTTGTCTCTGGAAGGTCGGCTGTTGCGCTGAACCCCGATGAGGTTCGATTGGAAACGCCGGATTTCCTTCTGCAGTCTTTGTTTAGTTACTACTGGAAAGAATTCGCGCCGGAGGCCTTGAGAAACGAGGCCGCGAATTACGCGAGGAGATTTTTATTGCTGAACCGAAAGGAACGCGGGCAAATTGGCTCAAGGGGCAGGGGCTGAAAACGCATGACGACTCAATCAGAAGGCAAAGCGGTTTTCTTGTCTGGCAGTCTTATGGGCCACGTTACCCGCATGTCTCTCACCACAAGTATCGGCCTGATGGCGATTTTCGCGGTCGATTTCGTGGACATGATTTTCATTTCGATGTTGGGAAACGACGCGCTGGCTGCGGCCGTCGGTTATGCCGGGACGCTGTTGTTCTTCACCAATTCAATCAATGTTGGTCTTTCTATTGCTGCCGGAGCACTGGTGGCGCGTGAACTCGGCGCCGGGCGCACCGAACAAGCGCGGCAATTTGGTACCAGCGTGGCGGTTCTCGGCGCGTTAGTGGGTCTGCTTGTGTCTGTAACTGTCTTGTTCAACATAAGTTTCTTCTTGTCGCTTCTGGGCGCAGAGGGAGAGGTTCTGCATCTAGCCACCCGCTATGTCTCAATCATCCTGCCGACCATGTGGGTGATGGCGGTCGCGATGACCGGAATGGCGGTTTTGCGTGCTTACGGAGATGCCCGACGCTCGATGCATGCAACGATCTACGGCGGGGTAGCGAATGCCGTATTGGACCCGATCCTGATATTTGCGGTGGGGCTTGGGTTGGATGGTGCAGCGATCGCTTCGGTTATTGCTCGTGTTTGCATGTTGATTGCGGCGGTTAGACCCGCAGTGCGTGTGCACCGTGGGTTTGCCCGACCTTCGTTCGGGAATGTGAAGGTGGATATCCGATCTGTGAGCGCGATTGCCGTACCCGCTGTTCTGACCAATATCGCTACGCCTATCGGCAACGCCATAGTCATTCGTGAAATCGCCCAGTTCGGCACCGACGCCGTGGCGGGTATGGCTGTTATCGGACGGCTGATACCCGTAGCCTTCTCGGTCGTGTTTGCCTTGTCCGGGTCCATTGGACCTATCGTTGGTCAAAACTTCGGGGCTGGTCAGTTTGACCGCGTGCGTGAGGCTTTTTTGGCCGGGGTCAAGTTCACCGCTGTCTATGTCTGCCTAATGGCCGCTGCTCTGTTCCTGCTACGCGCGCCGATTGCCGACCTGTTTCAGGCGCAGGGCGAAACACGCGCTCTGATTTACCTGTTCTGTGGGCCTTTAGCGTTGGCTTCGTTCTTCAACGGAGTGATATTTGTCGCGAATGCCAGTTTCAACAATCTGGGCCACCCGGTCTATTCGACCTGGGTCAACTGGGGGCGGCACACGTTGGGCACATGGCCCTTCGCCGTTGCCGGAGCCTATATCGCTGGTGCGCCCGGTGTGCTGCTGGGGCAGGCGCTCGGTGGTGTGATCTTTTCGGCGGTCTGTTGGGTTTTGGTAAAGCGGATCGTGTCGCATTTGTCCGCGCCCAAGCCTGCCGACCCGTTCGCAGGGCAAAACCGATTGCAGGCATTGTTCGGGCGGAGGGGCTGGTAATCAGTTGCCCTGATTGCGTGCTTCCAACCGTTCTAAGTTGACCACAGTCGAGAGCATCAGGCGGTCATGACTCCAATCCTCAGTCTGTTGAACCGATGCGGCGGCCAGTCCAAGGATAAGTGCAAACAGGATCGTCAGGCCGAGGAACATGAACGGCATTGACGATTGGACCGAAGGCGCATCCGCCAGCGCGATCACCCGTTGGCGCAGCACTCGTTTCGCCTTGCCGCCGGTGACCAGTGCCACGTTCAGAACGCGTGGGCTGCCGCGTACAACGGTTCGGGCGCAATAGTCCAGCAAGCACGAGGTGTAGTCGTTGGTGTCAATTCCTTTGCGGGCGACAACTGATTGATCACAGGCCAGTTCGCGAAGGCGGTCGAACTGATATTTCAGCACAATATAGGCCGGGTTCCAGAACAGTAGCGGGCGCAACAGTTCGAACCCCAACTCCCATTCTACGTCTCCAGCGCGGATGTGTTGCAGTTCATGCGCAAGGGCAAAGCGCAGTTCGCGCGGGGAATCCAGCAGGTGGCTGGGTAAAACGACATGGCGTCGGCAGAGTCCGCGTACTGCGAAGGGTACGGCGATACGGTCCGACAGGCGGATGTCCACCTTGGTCGAGCGGCGCCAAAGGAAGCTGGCGTTCACTGTCTCGCGAATGGCCAAAGCATCTCGGATCACACGCACGGCGTAGACCAGTGAGACCAGCGCCATAAGCGCGAGGACTACGGATACAATTGCGTGGTCTCCGTTAAACAGCACTTCGACCCAGCGTTGGCGTGTGTTCAGCAGCGCCTCGAACTGCGTGGCGGGCATGGCGATGTCACCACGCAGATAGGCAGCCACGGCGATATCTCCGATTGCCACAGTACCTTTGACCGGAGTGTGAGAGGCCAGGGCGGAGACGCCCAGCGCCAGCAGTGGGCTGATAACTACGCAGAGGCAAAGTGCCTTGAGCGTACGCAGTTGCGCCACGAACCCGTGGCTCAGAGACGTTTTGGACATAACGCTCCGTGCGATCAGCCAGACCAGAGCAGCCAGCCCAAGGACCAGATTCCATTCCAGATATGCGTCGAGAACCGGTTTAACCGCTGTCATTTTGCAGTCTCCTCTCTACCAGTGCCCGAATTTCCTCCAGATCAGATTCGCTCAGCCCCGCGTCATCGACCAGACGTGCGACCAGCGAGGCCGGTGTGTCGTCGAACAGAGTGCGAGACAGGTTTTGCAACGATCGCGCCTGATACCTGTCCTTTTCCAGAAGCGGCTTATAGATCAGCGTTTTTCCATCCTTCCGGCTTTCGACGAAGCCTTTTTCATCGAGAATACGCAGGATGGTTGCGCCAGATGTATACGCCAGGTTGCGTTCTGGTGGCAGACGATCAAGCACGTCACGGACCGAGCCCTGACCTAGCGCCCAGAGTTCGTTCATGAACTCCAATTCAACTTCGGTCAGAAGGTTTGTTGTTTTTTTCTTTCGCATCGGTCTTTCGTGTCGCATTTTTTAGTATGCCTGACAGACAAGCATCCTTTCGCTGTTTCGCAAAGCTTAAACTTTCCAGAAGACGAAAATGCCCCAGCCAACGGACACGAAAAGTGGCGTCCAGACTGGTTGGCCCACCAGCCCGAGCCAGGCGAGGAAGATATAAGCCGAACCTAGAAGGGTAATGAACAGGCGATCACCTAGAGTGGTCGTCAGGCCCAACACACCGCGCCGCTCGATCCCGTCGCGGTACTTGAAGCCTTCTAGAACGCCGATCAGGGCAATGGCCGAAAAGATCCCCACAAACACTGCCAGTGTCGCCGGGGTCCAGGCCATCCAGAAATCGGGCCACAGAGGATCGGTCCACGAGAAGCCTTTTTCCTCTTGCTGGCCGACATTGCCCCATCCGGACTGAGCCTGTGCAAAGGCCGTCGAGGGTAGGAAGGGGAGGGAGAGAAGAAGTTTACGCATATCGAACCTCACACACGTCCCATCGCGAAACCACGCGCGATGTAGTTGCGGACAAACCAGATGACGATGGCGCCGGGGATGATGGTCAGGGTTCCAGCAGCCGCCAGAAGGCCGAGTTCATACCCTGCGCTGGAGGCCGTCCGGGTCATTACGGCGGCGATGGGTTTGGCCTCGACTGCGGTGAGTGTCTTGGCCAGCAGCATCTCGACCCATGAGAACATGAAGCAGAAGAAGGCTGCCACACCAACGCCCGCTTTGATGTTCGGCAGGAAGATCGTCACAAAGAAGCGCGGGAAGGAGTAGCCATCGACATAGGCCGTCTCGTCCAGTTCCTTCGGGATGCCGCGCATGAAGCCTTCCAAGATCCATACTGCCAGAGGTACGTTGAACAGTGTATGTGCCAGCGCCACGGCCAGATAGGTGTCGAACAGGTGGATCGACGAATAGAGCTGGAAGAAGGGCAATGCGAACACCGCTGCCGGGGCCATCCGGTTGGTCAGCAGCCAAAAGAACAACTGCTTATCACCAAGGAACCGATAGCGCGAGAACGCATAGGCCGCAGGCAGGGCAACACAGACCGAAAGCACCGTGTTGATCGTCACGTAGATGATCGAGTTGATATAGCCCCAGTACCATGTCGGGTCCGTAAAGATGGTGATGTAATTCTCCAGCGTAAACGTTTGGGGAAACAGGGAAAAGCCCGACAGGATCTCGTTCGTGGTCTTGAAGGACATCGCCACCAGCCAATAGATCGGCAGCATCAGAAACGCGATATAGAGGATCGGGATAAGGGACCGCTTCTTCATTGCGCGTCATCCTTTGTCATCAGAGTGTAGAAGACCCAGCTAACCAGCAGCGTGATGGCGAAGTAGATCAAGCTCATCGCGGCTGCGGGGCCAAGGTCGAACTGTCCCAGCGCGATCTTCACAAGGTCGATCGACAACAGGGTGGTTGAGTTGCCGGGGCCACCGCCGGTCAGCACGAAGGGCTCGGTGTAGATGTTGAAACTGTCCATGAAGCGCAGCAGAACGGCGATGGTCAGGACGGTTTTCATCTTTGGCAGTTGGATATAGCGGAACACCGACCAGGGGCTGGCCCCGTCGATTTTGGCCGCTTGATAGTAGGCGTCCGGGATCGACACGAGGCCCGCGTAGCAGAGCAAGACAACCAGAGAAGTCCAGTGCCAGACATCCATGACGATGACCGTAATCCATGCCGACAGCGGCTGCTGCGTCATGTCATAGTTGATGCCCAGTACGTCATTCAGGAAGTACCCCAGCAAACCGATTTTGGGCAGGGTAAAGATATTCCACATCGACCCGACCACGTTCCACGGGATCAGCATGGGCAGGGCCATCAGCACCAGACATACCGGCACCCAGAAGCCTTTGCGTGGCATAGACAGGGCTACGATGATGCCCAACGGCACCTCGATCAGCAGGATCAGGAAAGTAAACAGGAATTGACGCCCCAGCGCGGCCTGAAACCGATCAGAGCGCAGGATTTGTTCGAACCAGCCCAGACCTTCCCAGAAGAACTGGTTGTTACCGAAGGTCTCCTGCACCGAGTAGTTGACGACCGTCATCATAGGCACCAGCGCGTTGAACGCGACCAATGCCAGCACGGGCAGGACAAAGAACCATGCCTTTTGGTTTTCCGTTCTCATTGCGCCCGCTCCTTGGTTGCGATCCAGCCATCGCGATAGACGCGGGATTGTTCTGGTTTGAATTGCAGGAAGACCTGTGAGCCCGGCTCTGGCACGCTGTGTTCGGTTACGGCCTTGAGGGCAGTATTGCCGACCATCGCGCTGACCACGTAGTGGCGACCAATGTCTGAGACTTTGGTCACATTTGCTGGAATGCCGGTGTCACCAAACCCTACATATTCAGGGCGTATGCCCAGATCGGTTTGGCCACCCTCGCCATGGGTCGGGCCTTCCAGCATCACCTCATGACCTTCGAACACCGCGCGGTCGCCCTTGGCCTCGCAGGGCAGGACATTCATGCCAGGTGATCCGATGAAGTGGCCCACAAAGGTATGCTGAGGGCGCTCGAAAAGCTCAACTGGTGTGCCGATCTGCACCACTTCGCCTTCCTGCATCACCACGACCTCATCCGCGAAGGTCAGCGCTTCGGTCTGGTCGTGGGTCACGTAGATCATCGTGGCCTGCACACGCTGGTGCAGCTCTTTCAGCTTCGACCGCAGTTTCCATTTCAGATGCGGGTCGATCACGGTCAGTGGCTCATCAAACATCACTGCGTTCACATCGTCACGGACCAAACCACGGCCCATAGAGATTTTCTGCTTGTTATCGGGACTCAGACCTGAAGCGCGGGTATTCAGCATATCCGTGACGTCCAACATCTCGGCGATCTCAGACACACGCCGTTCGATGGTTGCAGTATCCACGCCACGGTTTTTCAGCGGAAAGGCTAGGTTTTCACCTACGGTCATCGTGTCGTAGATCACTGGGAACTGGAACACCTGCGCGATGTTGCGCTGATCGGGGGGCAGGGCGGTCACGTCCCGACCATCGAACAGAATTTGCCCCTCGGACGGCGTCAGCAGGCCCGAGATGATGTTCAGCAGTGTTGATTTGCCACAGCCCGAAGGCCCCAGCAGCGCATAGGCTCCGCCATCGCGCCAGGTCACGTCGATTTCCTTCAGCGCATAGTCCTCGGGGCCTTTCGGCGTCGGCATATAGCTGTGTCGCAGGTTTGAAAGTTTGATCTGTGCCATGTCAGGCCACCCTTTGGCCGTCTTGGCCGAAATACCGGCAATGCGCCGGGTTCATGTAGAAACTGTGATCCTCGCCAACCTGATAGGGGTGCACGCCTGCGGCCAGCGATACCCAGGCGTTATCTCCGTGCTGGAAATGCGCGCTTGAGTCTGAGCCGGATAGTTCGGTGACGATCACGCGACCGGTTAGTTCCACGTCAGTTTCCGAGTTGCGGAAGGGTGTCACCCGGTGTGGACGGACAGCGACCATGTAGTCTCCGTCAGCCATGTTGCCGACCGGCCAGCCGCCGCCACCCGCCAGTTGCGCCTGCGCACCAGTCACGGTGATACGCGCCACGTTGATCGGCGGGTCCGAGAACACACGCGCCGCGGCGATGTTTTCTGGATTGCGATAAATGTCAGCGGTTGGGCCGAACTGGGTGACGCGGCCGTCTTCCATCAGAGCTGTGTACCCACCCAGAAGTAACGCCTCTTCGGGCTCCGAAGTGGCGTAGACCACAACGGCACCACGCCCCGCGAACAGGTCAGGCAGTTGCTCGCGCAGTTCTTCACGCAGCTTGTAGTCGAGGTTCGCCAGTGGTTCGTCCAGAAACACGGCGCGGCTTTCCTTGGCAATAGCACGGGCCAAAGCGGTCCGTTGTTGCTGCCCGCCTGACAGTTCGTGCGGGCGTCGGTGCAGCATGGGGCGCAGTTGAAGCAGGTCGGCGGCCTCTTCCACGCGGCCTTCGATTTCGGACTTCGCCATGCCGGCTACACGCAGCGGCGAGGCGATGTTGTCGAATACTGTCATATGCGGGTAGTTCACGAAGAACTGGTGCACCAGGCTGATTTGCCGCTTCTGAGTATTCAGCTTTGTGACGTCTTGCCCATCCATGAAGACTTTGCCTGAGGCGATCGGGTCCAGCCCGGCCATCATCTTGATCAGAGAAGTCTTGCCGGATCCTGTCGCGCCCAGCAGCACATTGAAGTGGCCAGTCTGCAGCGTCAGGTTCGTCGGTTTGATATGGATAACATTGCCAACCCGTTTGGTGGCGTCTTGAAGTTCGATCATGTCCGTGGGTTCCGGTCCTTCAGTGCACTGCACTGGTCTTGGGATGGGGATGCCGCAAACGGCACCCCCGGTTCTCATGGGCTTACTGAGACTGCCAGCGCTGAACCAGTTCGTCATAGTTGACGGTCTGGCCCTGCGGCTTTTCGTTCTCAAGCTTGGCCTTTGGCGAACCCTCTTTCTCCAGCCAGAAGGCGGGGTCCTGCGGTTCGTTTAGACGCGGGCCACAGCCACCGTAGATACCGGCGCTTTCATCCGCGGCCTGCATGCGGGCCATGGTGATGTCCATCTCTTCGGCCAGACGGTCCATTGCCTCTTGCGGCGTGAAGGCACCCGAGTTTACGTCACCGATCTGCTGCCACCAGATCTGGGCCAGCTTCGGATAATCTGGCACGTTGATGCCGGTCGGCGACCATGCCACACGGTCAGGCGAGCGGTAGAACTCGACCAAACCACCCAGCTTGGGTGCGCGCTCGGTGAACGACTCGTGATTGACCGAGCTGTCGCGGATGAAGGTCAGACCCACATGGGACTTCTTCACGTCGACAGTCTTGGAGGTCACGAATTGAGCGTAGAGCCAAGCCGCCTGAGCACGATCCTCAGGGGTCGATTTCAAGAAGGTCCAGGACCCCACGTCTTGGTAACCAACCTTCTGGCCTTCTTCCCAGTAGGGGCCATGCGGGCTGGGCGCCATCCGCCACAGCGGCGTGCCTTCGTCATCCACGGTGTTGTTGCCTTCGGACTTCGGCTTCACCATGTCGGCGGTGAAGGCGGTGTACCAGAAGATTTGCTGGGCGACGTTGCCCTGGCTGAGCGCCGGCAGCGACTGGTAGAAGTCATACGACGCAGCACCCGGAGGCGCATAAGCCCGCAGCCACTCGTCCCACTTACGGATCGCATAGACCGCGGCCGGGCCATTGGCGGCACCACCGCGGGACACCGAAGCGCCAACTGGGTTACAGGTGCCCGCTTCCATGCGGATGCCCCATTCGTCAACCGGAACGCCGTTCGGCTCGCCCTTGTCGCCAGCACCAGCCATCGACAGCCAAGCGTCCGTCATACGCCAGCCAAGGTCAGGCGCGCGCTTGCCGTAGTCCATATGGCCATAGATCGCCACGCCGTCGACTTCTTTGACGTCGTTGGTAAAGAATTCGGCGATGTCCTCATAGGCAGACCAGTTGACCGGAACACCAAGGTCATAGCCGTACTTTTCTTTGAAAGCGGCCTTGTTGTCCTCGTCATCGAACCAGTCTTTGCGGAACCAGTAGAGGTTGGCGAACTGCTGGTCGGGCAGCTGATACAGCTTGCCGTCCGGGCCGGTAGTGAACTGAATGCCCATGAAGTCATCCAGATCCAGCGTCGGCGAGGTTGTCGCCGCCCAGTCGCCGCCCATCATGTCGGTCAGCGGATATGCCAGTTGCAGACGCGAGTGGGTGCCGATCAAGTCACTGTCGTTGACGTAGCCGTCATACAGGTTCCGACCCGTTTGCATTTGGGTCTGTACAGCCTGAACCACTTCACCCTCACCGAGGATTTGGTGGTTGACCTTGATGCCGGTGATTTCCTCGAACGCCTTGGTCAGAACCTCGGATTCATACGAGTGGGTGGGGATACCCTCGGACAGGACGTTGATTTCCATGCCGGCGTAGGGTTGTGCAGCTTCGATGAACCACTTCATCTCGGCCATCTGTTCGTCTTTCGACAGGGTCGATGGCTGGAATTCGTCGTCGATCCAACGTTGTGCTGCGGCTTCGTCTGCCCAAGCAGAACCGTGCCCCGCAATGACGGCAGCCGCCGCCACTGCGGAAAGTAGATGTCTCCGCATCTGTCTCCTCCCAAAGATTATGGTTTCCGGCGCGAACCGGATGGCGAACAGCATCGGCGATTTATTGCATATGTGTCAAACTAAATTTTTAGTAATTGAGAGTTTCGCCGGTTTCGGGGTGTGGTCTCATCCTCGGTTGCCAATTCGTGAATTCGTTGTAAGCTGCACCGACGATTGTAAAAAATGCTGCTGACCATCGCGGCGACGATTAGCCAAAATCACTTGGACGCATGAGGATAGCCAATGTCCCAGAGTCTGTTGAAATACACTCGTGTTCTGGAAATTGTGGGGGACACGATCAAGGTCAGGGTACCGCTGGACGGGTCTTCTGACGCGGCAGTACGTTTCAATGATCTCGCGGTGATTGAGACAGTCGACGGGCATAAAACACTGGCCCAGGCGATCTTCATCGACCGGGATGTGGTGACGCTGCAGGTGTTCTCGGGCACCAAAGGGATTTCGACCGAGGCGACAGCGACCTTCCTTGGCCACCCGATGCAGACACCTTATTCAGCCAACATTCTGGGGCGCGTTTTCGATGGGGCAGGGGTAGAGATCGACGGTGGGCCGGACCTGTCAGCCGAGCCGAGGATCGACATTGGTGGGCCGACCGTTAACCCGGCCGAGCGTGCGGTTCCTAACAAGATGATCCGCACCGATGTGCCGATGATCGACGTGTTCAATACGCTGGTCGAGAGCCAGAAAATCCCGATCTTTTCCGTCTCGGGTGAGCCGTTCAACGCCTTTCTCAGCCGAATCGGTATTCAGGCAGATGCCGATATCGTAGTGTTCGGCGGGTTGGGACTGATCTTTGACGACTACCACACATTCCGGACGTCTTTTGAGGATGCGGGCGTGTTTTCGCGGACCGTGATGTTTGTCAATCAGGCGATGGACCCTCTGGTGGAACGCCTTCTGGTGCCTGACATGGCGCTGGCCGTGGCCGAGAAATTCGCGGTGGAAGAGGGCAAGCGAGTTCTGGTCCTGTTAACCGACATGACAGCCTTTGCCGACGCGATGAAAGAGGTTGGCATCAGTCAGGAGCGTGTTCCCTCGCAGCGCGGTTACATGGGCGACCTCTATTCGCAATTGGCGCGGCGCTATGAAAAAGCCTGCGACTACGCCAAGGGCGGGTCCGTGACCGTTCTGACCGTGACGACGATGCCGGGCAATGACGTGACCCACCCGGTGCCGGACAACACGGGCTATATCACCGAAGGGCAGTTCTATCTGCATTCCGGCGTGATCGATCCGTTCGGCAGCCTCTCGCGCCTCAAGCAGAACGTAATCGGCAAGACAACCCGCGAAGATCACGGCCAGATCATGAACACGATGATCCGTTTCTACTCGGAAAGCCGTGATGCCGCGCAGAAACAGGCGATGGCGTTTGACCTGTCGGATTACGATCATCAGTTGCTGAAATTCGGCGCGCTGTTCCGGTCGCGGTTCATGGATATCAACGTATCCATCCCGTTGGAGGAGGCGCTGGATTTGGGCTGGAAAACGCTGGCTGAGTGCTTCCAGCCTGAACAGTTGCTGATGAAGCAGGCCTTGGTCGACAAGTATTTCCCAAAGGATGCCGATGGCGCGGTTGCAGCTGAATAAATCGTCGCTGGCCCGCCAGCAGACGCAGCTGAAAAGCTATGAACGGTTCCTGCCGTCGCTGGACCTGAAGCGCCAGCAGTTGATGGCGGAACGGGTCAAGGCGCGCGAGGATGTGCGGCGTCTGGAGGAAGAGGTGAAAGACTTGGCCCAGCAGATCGGAGCCAAGCTGCCGATGCTGGCACAACAGGGTGTTGATCTGGACGGGCTGGTAGAGCTCAAGGACTACAAGGTCAAAGAGGTCAATGTCGTGGGCGTCAAAATGCCAGCCCTTGATCGGATTGATGTCGCGGTTCGTCCATATTCTCTGCTAGCCAAACCACATTGGGTCGATGCTGCCGCGCAGATGCTGCATGACATGATCGAGGCGCGCCTTCGGGTCAAAGTGGCCGAGGAACGGGTTCGGATTTTCGACAAGGCCGTCGCCACGATTACCCAACGTGTCAACCTGTTCGAAAAGGTCCTGATCCCGCGGGCCAAGGCCAATATCAAGAAAATCCGGATTTACTTGAGCGACGAGCAGATGCAGTCTGTCGTGCGCTCGAAAATCTCTAAGCGTAAACACGCGCAGGAGGCGGTGTCATGAGTGTCGCGCGGCTCAAGAAACTCTCGCTAGTGGGACGGGCGGCGCAGAAGACAGAGACGCTTGAGGCGTTGCAGGAGCTCGGGTGTATGCACGTGCTACCGCTGGCGCCTCCGCCAGCAGAGCCCGAGAAGATCAGTGAACGCGGTGCAAGAGATGCCTATAAGACGTTGCGTTTCCTGACAGATGTGCCTGAGCTGCGACGTCAGATACAACGTGATCCGGACTTTGATATGGAGCACTTCGTCAAAGACGTGCTGGACCTGATGCAGCGCAGCCGCGACATGACGGATCGGCGTGATTTTCTTGCGCATCGGATTTCTCAGGTGCGGCCATGGGGAGACTTGGATTTTCCACCCAATGACGTGCTGGCCGGCAATCGGTTGTGGTTCTACCAGCTGCCAATGAAGCACCGAAACGCCCTGGAGCAGCTAACGCTGCCTTGGGCAATTCTGGAGCAGGATCACCGTTTCGTCTATGCCGTCCTCATTTCCCCGGATGAACCCGCCGACGATATTTTGCCCGTGGCTCGCACGCATACCGGCTCACTGCCCATACATGAGCTTGAGGCGCAGCTGGAGGAGGCCGAAATCGCCATCGAAGCGCTTGAGGCCGAGCGGGTCGCTCAGACGCGATACCTGACGCTGATGCGGCGCAATCTGTCCGCGGCTGAAAGTGCGGCAGAACTGGCTCATGCAACACAGAAAGTGCGCGACGAAGAAGCGATGTTTGCCTTGCAGGGCTGGGTACCCGAGGATCGGATCGAAGCGGTTCTGGACATGGCGCATGCCAGGGACGCGGCTGTATTGATCGAAGAGCCGGGGCCAGACGACTCGCCACCCACGTTGCTGGAGCAACCGGAAAAACGCAGCGCTGCCATCGACTTGGCGCTGTTTTATCAAGTGCCCGGCTACAAGGATTGGGACCCAAGCGTTATCGTCGCGGCCTCCTTCGCGTTCTTCTTTGCGATGATCGTTGCTGATGCGGGCTATGGAGCCGTCATTCTTTTGGGTCTGCTCCTGTTCTGGAAACGTATGGACGGGACGGTTGGGCAACGTTCGTGGCGGCTGTATGGGCTGATCATTTCCGGCGCGACAATTCTTTATGGTGTTCTGGTCGGCAGTTACTTCGGGGTGGCACCGCCCGACGGGTCGATCCTCGCCAAGGTCAAAATTCTCGATTTGAACAATTTCGGCGCGATGATGATGGTATCAATCGTTGTCGGTGTTCTGCACTTGGTGCTGGCCAACGCGCTGGCCGCACGTGCCGCTTGGGGACAGCGCAAGGCGATTGCCAATTTGGGTTGGATTGCGGCGCTGATAGGAGGCTTTGTCCTGTGGCTCAGCTATATGAAGGGCGACAACCCGACGCCGGGCGCTGTGATCCTCGGTGCGGGCGTTCTGGGTATCCTCCTGTATTCCAGCGAACGACAGATCAAAAAACCAACCGATTGGGTATGGCGCCTGATCGATGGTATCCAAGCTCTGGCCGGGGCGATGGGCGCCTTTGGGGACGTTCTCAGCTATATGCGCCTGTTTGCGCTGGGTTTGGCCTCGGCCTCGCTGGCGATCACCTTCAACGATCTGGCCGTTTCGGTGATGCACGCTTTGAAAGGGCCGGGCATTCTGTTCGCGCTGCTGATTCTGATCATCGGCCATATTCTTAACTTCGCTCTCGCGATGATGAGCGGCGTCGTCCACGGGTTACGTCTCAATTACATCGAATTCTTTAAATGGGGTCTGCCGGACGAAGGCATCGTCTTTCGCCCGTTCGCCCGCAAGGAGGTTCAGGAATGAATGAGCTTGTTCTCACATTGGGTTGGCTGGGCATCTACGCGCCCATGGCGCTGGGCGCGGCGGCCAGCGCGATTGGCTGTTCGATTGCGGGCATGGCCAGTATCGGCGCGATGACCGAAACCGACGGCGGCTATGGCCGTTTTGTCGGTGTCTCGGCCTTTCCGTCAACCATGGTGATCTACGGTATCGTCATCATGTTTACCCTGAACCGAGACGTGACGCC
Organism: Ruegeria sp. SCP11; assembly: GCF_040329455.1. NCBI lineage: Bacteria > Pseudomonadati > Pseudomonadota > Alphaproteobacteria > Rhodobacterales > Roseobacteraceae > Ruegeria > Ruegeria sp. SCP11. Next base: position 110,791 of record NZ_JBDZYG010000015.1, read on the forward strand.
GGAAAACGCAGGTGGGCTGTTCGGGATTGGTATCCTGTCCGGCATCGCGCTGATGTATTGCGGCATCTGGCAAGGGCGGGCTTGTGCGGCGGCGATTAACGCAACCAAAGAGAAACCAGAGATATTTGGCCTGTCGCTGGCACCTGCCGCGATTATCGAGGGCTTCGGCGTTTTTGCCTTTGTCTTCGCCCTCGTCATCAGCGCGGGGATTAGCTGATGGCACAGGATGGGATGATCTCGCACGGTGTCGACGCCCTGATCGATAAGCTGAGAAACGATGGGGTGGCTGCCGGTCAGGCGGATGCGGAGAAACTGAGGGCTGATGCCAAGGCTGAGGCGGCGAAAATTCTGACCGACGCCAAGCGCGAGGCTGAAGAGTATCAGAAAAAGGCGCGCTCGGACTCCGACAACTATCGCGCGGCCGGAGAAGAGGCGCTGAACACCGCTATGCGTGATGCGGTCTTGACGATGAAGGCCGGATTGACGGATCGATTTCGTGAAGATGTCGAACGTCTGGTCACCAAGGAAATGACCGACCCGGACCTGCTGAAACAGATGATCCTTGAAGTCGTTGGCAGAGCCGCTGAGAGAGCAAACCTCGACGGCAAAGTACAAGTCATCCTACCAGCCAAGATCGCTACACAAGAGGACATCAAGCAAAACGCTGATGATATCCAGTCGGGCAAGCTGACCAAATACGTGCTTGGTCTGACCGCCGAGATGCTACGCGAGCAGGTGGAACTACACGCCTCTGACGACGCACAGGACGGCATCCGGGTGAGGGCCGAGGATCAGGGAGTAGTGCTGGACCTGACAGACAAAGCTGTAGCCTCGTTGCTGATGGAGCATCTACAACCCCGATTCCGCGCTGTGTTGGAAGGGGTGATCCGCTGAGATGCCGGACCCCGATGCCTATATCGCACTGATAAGCAGCCTGCTGGGCTCAGAGCGGTTGTTTGTGGCCAAACAGCCGCCTTTGTCGAGATTGCGGCTGGACAGGCGTTTGAGCGCGCTGAAGCCTGAGGACGCGCGTGTTTTGAAGGTGTTGGAGCATGCTCTGAACTGGAGCGACTACGATATGGACGTCACTGACGCTCAGGCAATTGAGCGGTGCAAAGAGGCATTGAGGGACATCCCACAACCGACATTGCGAAAGGTCTTTATCGAAAGGATGGACCTGCGCACGGCCATAGCCGCGCTGCGCTTGCGCAAGCAGGGGGGTAACCCTCCAACTGGAGCCTATGGCATAGGACGATGGAGCCGCCACATTCCGGCTAACTGGAGCGACCCGACCTTCAAGCTGGACGGGCCGATGCCGTGGATTAAAGAGGCCAAGCAGTTGCTCGACGCCGAAGACCCTTTGGGGTTAGAACGGCTGCTTTTGTCGGTCAGTCAAAAGCAACTCAAACGGCACGCCGCACGTCACTATTTCGATTTCGAAGCGGTGGCGATCTACGTGCTGATCTGGAACATTTTCGACCGCTGGGCGCAAAGCAATGCGCAGGACGCGGCCAAGAGATTTGAGCATCTGGCGCTGCAGGCCATGGCCGGCGTCGCCGAGATCGGTTTTGATGGAGCAAGCGCATGACAGCCCCAACCCCCGCCACGCAGACCGCCACCGCCCGCGTTGTCTCGGTGCAGGAGGGGCTGGTGCGGATACAGGCCGATCATGATGCTTCGGGCCAGCCGGGGCAGTTGGTAAAAAACGAGGTTGTTTTCATCCTGCCTACACGCCACGGTCCTGGTGGTCGTCAAGAGCGCCTGAAAGCAGAAGTGCTGCGTGTACGTGGCGATACGGCGGATGTGCAAGTGTATGAGAGTACCGATGGTGTCGCCGTTGGCGACCCGGTCGAACAATCGGGACAGTTGCTATCGGTCGAACTGGGGCCGGGTCTGCTGGGGCAGGTGTTTGACGGCTTGCAATCGCCGCTGCCCAAGGTGGCTGCCGAGTTCGGAACATTCCTGCCGCGCGGTGCGGATGTGGCTCCGCTGGACGATCAGGCGAAGTGGTCCTTTACGCCCTCGGTCAAGGTTGGCGATACGGTGACTGCGGGCGACAGTATCGGCACGGTGCCCGAGGGTCATTTCAGCCATAAGATCATGCTGCCCTTCAATTGGGTGGGGGACTACAAGGTCGTCTGGGTCCAGAAAGGCGCGGCCACAATCCACGACACTGTTGCGCGTCTTGAGGACGCACAGGGTGGAGAGCATACGCTGACCCTTTCTCAGAAATGGCCGGTGCGTCGACCTCTGCCAGAAAGCATCCTGAAACGCGCCCTTTCCGAGCGGCTCTATCCGACCGAGCCGGTCCTGACCTCTCAGCGCCTGATCGACACGTTCTTCCCCATCGCGCGCGGGGGAACAGCCTGTATTCCCGGACCGTTCGGTGCGGGCAAGACGGTGCTTCAAAACCTGATCGCCCGAAACGCCAAAGTGGATATCGTGATCGTCGTAGCCTGCGGAGAACGCGCGGGTGAGGTGGTTGAGACGATTCATGAATTCCCAAAGATGACCGACCCGACCACAGGCGGCAGCCTGATGGATCGAACGATCATCATATGCAATACGTCCTCAATGCCCGTCGCCGCGCGTGAGGCATCGATCTTTACTGGCATCACACTAGGCGAGTACTACCGCCAGATGGGTTACGACGTGCTGCTGATCGCAGACAGCACCAGCCGTTGGGCGCAAGCGATGCGCGAAACGTCCGGGAAGCTTGAGGAAATCCCGGGCGAAGAAGGTTTCCCCGCTTATCTCGAAAGCTCAATCAAGGGTCTTTACGAGCGCGCAGGCGCAGTGAAAACCAATGACGGCGATCTGGGCAGCCTGACCCTGATCGGCACCGTCTCACCTGCGGGCGGTAACTTTGACGAGCCGGTCACGCAGTCCACCTTGTCCACGGTAAAGTGCTTCCTCGGCTTGTCCTCGGAGCGCGCCTACAAGCGGTTCTACCCGGCGGTCGACCCGATGCTCAGCTGGTCGCGCTACACGGATCAGCTATCGGACTGGTACGACAAGAATGCAGAGCCGGGCTGGACCCAAAAAGTGCGCGAGCTTCTGGATTTGATCGAAAAGGGCGAGCAGGTCGATCAGATGATGCAGGTTACGGGCGAAGAGGGCGTCACCATCGAGGATTTCGTTACTCAACAAAAGGCGCTGTTCGTGGATATGGTCTACCTGCAGCAGGACGCGTTCGACAAAGTTGATGCAACTGTACCGCTTGAGCGTCAGAAGATGACATTCAAGCTGGTGTATGATGTGACCCAATCGACGTCAGAATTCACGGATAAGACCGAAGTTCGGCAGGTGTTCACGCAGCTCACCGGATTGCTGAAAAACTTTCACTACGCTGCGGAAAACACGCCGGAATTCAAATCGATCTGGGGCCAGATTCAGGATCTGTGTCGCGACAAGTTCGGAGTGTGAGGATGAAATGGCAGCCCGTAGGGGAATCGAACCCCTCTTTCCAGGTTGAAAACCTGGCGTCCTAACCGATAGACGAACGGGCCACTTGGTCCAAACAAGCACAAGTGGCAGCCCGTAGGGGAATCGAACCCCTCTTTCCAGGTTGAAAACCTGGCGTCCTAACCGATAGACGAACGGGCCACGCTGGCTTGTGGAGGGCCTTTTACGGTTTACCTC